>NZ_JBMDJT010000012.1:0-68962 GCF_057809335.1 Microbacterium sp. FG3
GGCGCCCCCCCCGCGGCGCGAAGCGCCGCTTCGTCGGCGCGGGAGCGCCGACGCGAGCACGCGAGCGGCACCGCGAAGCGGTGCCCGAGCGGCGCAGACTCAGAAAATCAAGCCAGCGCTTCCCGGCGCCACAGGCGCGCGGCCGTCGTGAGGTCGCCCGCGTAGGTCGACAGGCGCAGGGCGCGCGACGTGAGGGCGCTGGCGCGCTCCGGCTCGCTGGGCTCGTAGTCGTCGGCGAGGTGCGTGGCACCCGAGGCCTGCACGCGGCAGAAGGCGGCCGCCCGCTCGAGCGCTCCGGCGAAGTCGCCCGTGAACGCGCCGCGCAGGATCGTGTCGATGAGCGCCACGAGCTCGGCCGGGCCCGCCGGCATGGGAGCGCCCGCCACCACCGGATCCGCCGAGGCGAGCTCGGTGCGCCCGCGCTCGTAGATCAGCGACGCGGTCTGCGGATCGTCGTGGATCGACAGCTGCAGCAGGTACAGCCGCCACAGCGATCCGGGCAGGGTGCGCGCCGGTGAGCGCGACCACAGCTCCGCGATGTCGTCGATGCCGTGGCGGTCGGTGAACGAGATGAGCCGGTCGATGACGCGGTCGTCGGCCTCGTGCCGCACGCGCGCGAGCAGCGCCTGCGCGGTGGAGTGCGCCGCGCGCGAGACCTCGGCCGGGTCCTCGGCGGCGAACAGCCGGTCGAAGGTCTCCGACGGCCGCTTCACCGGCTTGTGGAACTCGTCGCTGCTCATCCATCCAGGCTACGACCGACGGGCGCCCCTCGGGGCCGCGTTCACGCGTCGGCGCCGCGCTCGTCGCCCCAGCCCGCCACGAGCGAGCGCCGCCGGGGGAGCTCGTCCGGGCGCTGCGTGGCGATGAACGACACGAGCTTCTCGCGCACGAGGCACCGCAGGTTCCACAGGTCGTCGGCGTTCGCGGCCGTCATCGTCGCGCGCAGCTGCGCGACCCCGCCCACCGCGTCCGACATGATGAGCGCCGCGCTGCGGCGATCCCACTCCGGGGCGGCGTCGAGGATGAGCATGAGCTCGGCGCGCACGGCGTCGACGTCGACGGTGTAGTCGGCCTCCACGAACACCGTGCCGGTGAGCGCCGTCTGGTTGCGCGTCCAGTTCGTGTACGGCGTGGTCGTGAAGTACGTCGAGGGCAGCACGAGGCGCCGGTCGTCCCAGATCTGCACGACGACGTACGTCAGCGTGATCTCCTCGACCGTGCCGAACTCGCCGCCCACCTCGACGGCGTCGCCCACCTTGAGGGCGTTCGAGAAGGCCAGCTGCATGCCCGCGATGAGGTTGCCGAGCGTCGACTGGGCGGCGAGGCCCGCGACGATCGACGCGACGCCCGCGGAGGCGAGCAGCGACGCCCCGAACGTCTCCGCCCCCGGGATGGTCAGCAGCATCGCCGCGACGGTGAGCACGGCGACCACCGCGATGACGAGGCGGCGGATCATCCGGATCTGCGTGCGCCGGCGACGCGCGGTGAACTCGTCCACCACGACGTTGTCCTGCCGCACCATGGCCCCGTCGACGAGGAAGACGAGCACCTTCGCGATGATCCAGCCGACGATGCCGATCACGCACAGCCGCAGCCCGTACTCGACCCCGCCGGCGAGCGCCTCGAGGTCCTGCGGAATGAAGCGCGGCACCGTCGCCCACAGGCCGAGGACCGCGACGATCCAGAACAGCGGCCGGGTGAAGGCGGCGCGCAGCTCGACGAACACGCGATGCCGGCGCTCGAGCGCGGCCGTCACGCGGCTGAAGACGAAGGCGAGGATGAGCGCGAGCGCGATCGATCCGGCCACCGCGATGCCCACCGCCAGCCAGGACGTCCACGGGTTGGCCGCCACGGTGTCCACGACGTCGTCGAGTTCAGCGTCCATGCCCCCACGGTAACGGCGGCGCCCCGGCGGCCGTCCAGGGGTCGTCCAGGCACCTCGGGCCGGCGCTCAGCCGCGTGGTGCGATCATGGAGGCATGAGGTACACAGGCATCGCGTCGATGAGGATCCGCACCGCCCGCTGACGGCGGCGCCCTCCCACGACCTGCTCCGCCGTCCCGGCATCTGCCGGGCGGTGATCGTCATGCCCCTGGACGACCCTCCCGGCTCCCTGCGAGCGACGGAGAAACCTTGTCCCCTCTTCACCCCGGATCCTCCGGGTCCTTCGAATCCCTTCCCCTCCCCGCCGGCGAGACGGCGCAGATCGTCGTCTCCGGCATCACCCTGATCCGCGGCGGCGACCGCATCCTGGACCAGGCCTCGTTCACCGTGTCGGCACGTTCGCGACTCGCGATCGTCGGCGAGAACGGCCGCGGCAAGACGAGCCTGCTGCACGTGTGCGCCGGCCTGCTCACGCCCGATGCCGGCACGGTGACGCGCGTCGGCACGATCGGGCTCGCCGAGCAGGAGCTCGATGCGGCCGGCGGCGCGACCATCGGCGACATCGTCGATGAGGCGCTGCGCGGCGCCCGCGCGGCACTGCAGGCCCTCGACGCCGCGACGTCGGCTCTCGCCGACGGCGACGACGGAGCGGACGATCGGTACGCCCGCGCGTTGGACGCGGCGATCCGATTCGACGCGTGGGACGCCGACCGCAGGGTCGACGTCGCGCTCGAGTCGCTGAGCGCGTGCACCGACCGGTCGCGCCCCCTCGCTTCGCTCTCGGTCGGCCAGCGGTATCGCGTGCGCCTGGCCTGCCTCCTCGGCGCCGAGCACGATCTGCTGCTGCTGGACGAGCCCACCAACCACCTCGACGCCGACGGGCTCGCCTTCCTCACCGATCGCATCCGCGCCCACCGCGGCGGCGTCGTCCTGGTCAGCCACGACCGGGCGCTGCTGCGCGACACGGCGGCGGAGTTCCTCGACCTCGACCCCAGCCGCGACGGCCGCCCCCGACTGTACGGCGGCGGCTACGACGGGTGGACGGAGGGCCGTCGTCGCGAGCGCGAGCGCTGGGAGCAGGAGCACGCCGACCAGCGGCGGGAGCACGCGCGGCTCGAGGACGCGGTGCGGACGGCCCAGGATCGTCTCGAAACCGGATGGCGCCCACCCAAGGGCACCGGGAAGCACCAGCGCCAGTCCCACGCGCCCGGGGTGGTGCAGGCTCTTCGCCGCGATCAGGAGGCCCTCGAGCGCCATCGGGTCACGGTGCCGCCTCCGCCCGCGGTGCTCGCCTTCCCCGAGCTGCGACCCCGCGCGGGTGTGCTCCTGCGCGCCGCGGACGTCCGCGTCCCGGAACGTCTGGAGCGAGCCGTCGATCTCGAGCTCTCGGCACGCGACCGCGTGCTCGTCGTGGGCCCGAACGGCGCCGGCAAGTCGACGCTCCTCGGCGCGCTGGCGGGCACGATCCCCGCGGACGGCGCGATCAGGAGGACGGGCAGGATCGCCCTCGTCGCGCAGGAGACGTCCCTGCCGGACGAATCCCTGACCGCTCGCGAGGCATATGAACGGCACGTCGGGCGGCTGCTGTCGACCCGCACGATCGCCGAGCGCGACGCCATCGCACTCGGATCGCTGGGGCTGCTTCCGCGCGAGGCACTGCGCACCCCGGTGACGCGCCTGTCGCAGGGGCAGCGACGGCGCCTGGAGCTCGCGCTGCGGCTCGCGGAGCGCCCGGACGTGCTGCTGCTGGACGAGCCGACCAACCATCTCTCGATCGCCCTGGTCGACGAGCTCACCACGGCGCTCCGCGCGACCCCGGCCGCCGTGGTCGTCGCCACGCACGATCGGCAACTCCTGCGAGATCTCGGCGATTGGCCGCGGATCGAGGTGCGACGATGAACGCATGACGACGACCCCGGCCCCCGCCCGCTCCGGCGGCGGCCTGCTCGCCCGCGTGGCCCAGCCGCTGATCCTCCTCGCCGTGATGTGGGCCGTCCGGTGGCTCGACGCCGTGCTGCCCGGCAGCTGGAACGCCGAGTACGGCATCGAGTCGTGGGCGCTCGACGGGCTCGACGGCGTGCTGCTCTCCCCCGGGCTGCACGCCGACGCGGCGCACCTCGCGTCGAACTCGGTGCCGTTCGCGATCCTCGGCCTGCTCGTCGCGCTCGACGGCGTCGGGCGGTTCTGGGGCGTCACCGCGATCGTCGCCGTCGTCGGCGGGCTCGGCACGTGGATCGTCAACGCGCCGGGCACCCTCACCGTGGGCGCCTCCGGCCTCGTGTTCGGCTACTTCGGATACCTGCTCGTGCGGGCGTTCGTGGCGCGCTCGCTCGGCCACGGCATCCTCTACGCCCTCATCGCCCTGGCGGTCGCGGCGCTGTACGGCAGCACGATGCTCACGGGCATCTTCGGCGCGGCGCAGGGCATCTCGTGGCAGGCGCACCTGTTCGGAGCCGTCGGCGGCGGCGTCGCGGCGATCGCCACGCGGCCACGGCGCACGCCCACGCCGGCACCCACGTCGGCACCGTGACGCCCGGTCGCCCGCCGGCAGCTCCCGCCGCGCGTCGCCGCCGCGCCGTCGCCCTGCTCGCGGCGGCGATGCTCGTCGGGCTCCTCGCGGGGTGCGCCGCCTCCGCCGGGGGCGACGGCCCCGCGCTGCCCCCGACCTCCGGCGCGTTCGACTACCAGCTGGGCGGCACGGACGACGCGCTGCCCGACGGCTCGCCGATCGACGTCGTCGTCCGCGACGCCACGGCCGCGCCCCTCGCCGGCGCCTACAGCGTCTGCTACGTCAACGGGTTCCAGACCCAGCCGGGCGCGTCGTGGGACGAGTCGCTCCTGCTGCGCGACGACGCCGGCCGCGCCGTCGCCGATCCGGAGTGGCCGGACGAGCGCGTGCTCGATCCCTCGACGGCAGCGCAGCGCGCGGGCATCCTCGAGGAGATCCTCCCCGTCATCGAGGGGTGCGCCGCGGCGGGCTTCGACGCGGTGGAGATCGACAACCTCGACACGTGGACGCGGTTCCCCGGCGTCGATCGCGACGGGGCGCTGCGGCTGGCCGCGGCGTATGCCGACGCGGCGCACGCGCGCGACCTCGCGATCGCGCAGAAGAACGCCGCCGAGGCGGCCGGCGAGGCGCGGGAGATCGGCTTCGACTTCGCGGTGGTCGAGGAGTGCGGCGCCTACGCCGAGTGCGACGCCTACGCCGCGGTGTACGGCCCGCACGTGCTGCAGATCGAGTACCCCGACGCGCTCGGCGAGGCGGGGCTGACCTTCGCCGACGTGTGCGCGCTGCCCGACCGCGCGCCGCTCACGATCCTCCGCGACCGCGGGCTCGTCGGGCAGCACGCCCCCGGGCACCGCTACGAGGCCTGCTGACGCCGCCTGGACGCGCGCGCCGCGGCCGCCGGCCCGTCCGATCTCGGTCGCGTTCGGCGGGATGCCGGCGGTCCGCGCCGCCCTCAGCCGACCGGCTGGCGCAGGATCGTCCGCAGCCGCTCGGGCGCGGTGCGGCGCGGGTCGCTCAGGTAGATCTCGTGGTGGCGGCCCGTCATGCGCATGCCCAGCCCCGGGATCACCTCGTCGTGCAGCCGCGCGAGCACCGGGGCCTCGTCGTCGAACGAGCCGACGTGGAGCGTCTGCACGCATCGCCCCTCCTCGAGCCCCTGCACCCGCAGCTCGTCCAGCCGTGGCGGGCGCTTCGCCGCCGCTCGCGCGACCGCCGCATCGACCGCCGCGTCGTCGATCCAGTCCGGCAGCAGGAGCAGCATCGTCCAGTGCCAGCGGGACTTGTCGCGCGCCGTCGTGAACGACGCCATGTCGTCGGCCCACCACAGCCCCTCCAGCGGGGGCACGACGTAGTCGCGCCCGGCCGCCTTGCTGGCGAACTTCGCCGCGTACGCGACGGGATAGAGGGTCTCGAGCGCCTCCCGGTACCGCGGCGAGGTGTTGGGATCACCGGATCCGTCGATCGCGAGATACCGCATCGCCGGCACGTCGACGACGCGGAACTCGCCGCGGCGGGCGCGGTAGGCGTCGAGCGTCTTCGCGAGATCGACCTTGTCCGCCATGCGCCCATCGTGCCACCGCGCCGGCGGGGCGGGGATCGCTATCGGCGCACGTCGTCGCCGCGGCCGTCGCCATCGTCGCTGCCCTCGCCGTCGGGGCCGTGCTCGATCCGGATCCGCCGCCCGGCCTCGACGTCCTTGCGCTCGGCCTCCTGCGCCTTGTCGATCTTGCGCGTGTCGCGCGGCGGCAGCTGAATCCGCTCCTCCGCCGCCGTGCCCGCCTGCAACTCGCGCCCGCGCTCCAGCTCGGCGTCGAACTCCGCGCCGAACAGCAGCGCGATGTTCGTGATCCACAGCCACAGCAGGAAGATGATCACGCCGGCGAACGAGCCGTAGGTGCGCTCGTAGTTGGAGAAGTTCGCCACGTAGATGCCGAAGCCGACCGACGCGATCGCGAGCACGACGATCGCGATGACGGCGCCGGCGCTGATCCAGCGGAACCGCGGCTGCTTCGCGTTGGGCGTGAAGTAGTAGAGCACCGCCACCATCAGCACCACGATGAACGCGAGCACGGGCCACTTCGCGATCTGCCAGACCGTGACCCCGACCTCGCCGATGCCGATCGCCTCGCCGACGGCGTGGGCGATCGGGCCCGACACCACGAGCAGCAGACCCGCGACGACGACGAGCAGGATCGCGATGAGGGTGACCATGAGCTGGGTCGGCTTGAGCTTCCAGAAGGGGCGCCCCTCCTCGATCTCGTAGATCCGGTTCATGGCGCGCGTGAACGCGCCGACGTAGCCGGACGCCGACCAGACGGCGAGGACGACACCGCTGATGAGCGCGAACCCGGCCGCCGGCGATGTCGCGATCTCCTCGATCGGGCCGCGCAGCGTCTCGACCGTGTCGCCGGGCGCGACGGACCCGACGATGCCGAGCAGCGCGTCGGCGGCCTGCTGCCCCTGCCCGATCACGCCGAGCAGCGAGAACACCGCCATGAGGGCGGGAAACAGCGCCAGGGTTGCGTAGTACGTCAGGCTCGCGGCCAGGTCCATGCACTGATCGGTGGAGAACTCGCGCACCGACTTGCGCAGCACGTACATCCACGACGGCTTGGTGATCTCGGCCAGCGAATCGGGCTTGTCGGGATGCTCCGGGCTCGGCGCGTCCGTCCGGGCGCGCTCGCGCGAGGCGGTCGATCGGGCCATGTTCGCTCCTTGGGTGTGAGAGGGGGCGGCCGCGCCGTGCGCGACCGCCCCCGGTGTCGCGTCTATCAGCTCTCGGTGAGGTTCTGGCGGCTCTGCTGTGCTCGGTCGTTCACCGACTCCGCCGCCCCCTGCGCCTCGTCACGGACGTTCGTGACCGCGTTCTCGGCCGTCTCCTTCACCGCGGTCGCGGCCTCCTGCGCGGGCTCCTTCAGGTGCTCGCCCATCTCCTGCGCCACACCCTTGGCCTCATCCATGAGCGGCTGGGCCTGCTCCTTCACCTTCGCGCCGAGCTCCTTCTCCTTCTCGGAGCTGGGCAGCAGCGACGATGCGAGCAGTCCCACGCCGAAGGCGATGAGACCCACGGCCAGCGGGTTGCCCTCCGCCTTCGCCGTGACGCGGTGCGCGGCATCCGAGACGCCCGAACCGGCGCCCTGCATCGAGGACGCGGCGTCGTCGGCGACGCCCATGATCCGCTCTCGCACGGAGGTGAAGGCACCCTTCACCTTGTCGGTCTGCCGGTGCATCGCCTTCGACGGGCTGACCTTGTCGGCCAGGGCGTCGACGTCGCGGCCGAGCTCGTCGCGCGTGCGGTCGATGTCGGCACGGATGGCATCGGGTGAATCAGTCATCGGTTCTCCTCATTCCTCTTGATCGCGTCGGGGATCTGCTGCAGGGACTCCACGGTCTGCGGCGCCCCCTTGACCTGCTTCAGGCGGCTGCGTCCCATCAGGAACAGCACGAGGGCGACGACGGCCCAGATGAGCGCCACGACCACCGCCGACCAGCCGAGCCCCATGAGCACGCCGAGCGCCCACCAGAGCGCCACGCTCAGGAAGAACACGGCCATCATCGCGGCGTAGCCGGCGCCGCCGAACATGCCGGCGCCGGCGCCCGCCTGCGTCGCGGACTGCTTCAGCTCCGCCTTTGCGAGCTCGACCTCCTTGCGGAACAGGGCCGAGATGTCGCCGGTGACCTCGCTCAGGAGGTCGCCGAGCGAGGTCGTGGCGGCCTTCTCCTCGGACGGGGTCGGATCGGTCACCGTCACACCCCCTCGGACGGACGCGTGCCGTCCCAGCCGGCGCGCGTGCGCTCGTAGGCGGGGGTCGGCTCCGCCGTGAGGCCCGTGCCCGTCGGACCGGCCACTCCCGGCTCGGCCACGGGGGCCGCCGCGACCGCGGAGGCCGGCGCCGCGGGCGGAGGCGGCGGGACCGCCCCGCCGCCACCGGTGGTTCCGGTGCCGCCGGAGCCGTGCTGCTCGCGGGCGTCCTCGGCGAGCGCGCGCGTGAGGCGCCCGGCGGCGATGCCGGCGACGGCGGCGCCGACGATGAACACCCCCGGCTTGCGCCGCGCGAACGACTTCACCTCGTTCAGCAGCGATCCGGGATCGCGATCCCCCAGCCAGCTCGACACGTCGGTGAGCCGCTGCGACGCCTGCTGCACGAGGTCGACGGCCATGCCCTGCTCCTGCGAGCCCTGCGCCATCGATCCGAACTGCTGCCCGAGCGAGCGCAGGCCCTCGGCCACGCGCTGCTGCTGCGTCGCCGCCTGATCCCGCAGCTCCTGCGTGGTCTGCCGGTAGACGTCCTTGGCCTGCGTCTTGGCCTCCTGGCCGACAGCCGAGGCCTCCTGCTTGGCCGTCTCGACGACGTGCCCCGCCTCGGCCTGGGCGGTGTCCTTCAGCTCGGCGGCCTCCTGCTTGGCGGCGTCGGTCCTGCTCCCCTGCTCCGACTCCGCTCCGGGCCCCGCACCTGGTACATAGCTCTGCGACATTGGCTTCCCTTCCTCACCGATTTCGGACAGTGGGTTCGCCAACGATGAAACGCGATCGCTCCGGGTTTCGCTCCCCAGTTGACCTGGGCGCGGATTCGTGGCAGGGGCAGGGTCTCGACGGGCGCGACGTCACGCTCCCCCGGCGGGCCCCTCGTCCGGCGCCGGCTCCGACTCGAGCGTCTGCAGCCGGTGGCTCTCGCGCCGGCCGTACGCCGCCTGGCGCACCGCCTCGTCCGACTCCGGGCTCGATCCGAGCGCTCCGGCCAGCATGCCCATGGTCGTGAACGCCCACGCCATCGCGAGCGTCGATGCGAGGGTGTCGGCGTGGCCGAGCTCCGACTCGATGAGCTCGTCGGGCACGACGATCCACACGAGCAGGGTGTTGACGAGCAGGAGCGTGGCGTACAGGATCAGCACGCCGAGCACGAGGGTCTCGATCGGCTGCCTGATCGCGTTCGCCCTGCTGCTGGTGACCCTCCCGATCCTCGCAACAGCGACAGGAGATGCGGCACTCAGTCTGTTCGACCTCTTCTACCGTGCGGGCTCGTTCGTGTTCGGGGGCGGCCATGTCGTGCTGCCGCTCCTGCAGGCGGAGACGGTGCAGACAGGGCTCGTAGAGCCCGGCGCGTTCCTGGCCGGGTACGGAGCCGCGCAGGCGGTGCCTGGTCCGTTGTTCACGTTCTCCGCTTTCCTTGGCGCGGTCACGACGAGCGGCCCCTCGGGGGCGCTCGGAGCATCGATCGCCCTCGTCGCGATCTTCCTCCCCTCGGCCCTCCTCATCATCGGCGTACTGCCGCTCTGGAGTCGGCTGCGCCGAGCCCCGAGGGTGCAGCGAGCGCTGAAGGGCGTGAATGCGGGAGTCGTCGGCCTGCTCGCGGCGGCCCTGTACGATCCGGTGTTCACCGAGGGCGTCACCGGACCGCACTCTCTCGTAATCGTCGCAGTGGCATTCATTCGTCGCACTGACCGCGTGGAAGGCTCCCGCCTGGGCGGTGGTGCTGGGAGCTGCTGGGCTGGGGGCGCTGCTGTTCTGAACCACGCCCTCGGCCGAGACCGAAGCATGCTGAGGCAAGGCCCGCCTGCGATGCCGACGCCCGCGATCTGGGAAGCTTGCAGCGTGAGACGAGTTTCTGCCGCAGCCAAGGCGTATCCGCTGGTGTTCGCGACCCTGCTGATCGCGATGGTCGGCCTGATCCTGCTCACCACCCCTGCCCGAGAAACCGCCCCGTGGCTCGTCGGCGCGTATGCGCTGGCGATCGCAGCGTGGGAGGCGGTCGGCATGATCCGCCAGCTCCTCAAAGGCCACGCCGGGCTCGACATCCTCGCGGTCACCGCGATCACTGCGGCTGTGCTCGTCGGTGAGCCGTGGGCCGCGCTCGTGGTCGTGCTCATGCTCACCGGCGGCGCGGCCCTCGAAGACTACGCTGAGAACCGCTCCAAGCGCGAGCTCACCGCGCTGCTGCGCAAAGCCCCGCAGCAGGCCAGCAGGCTGCTGCGCGACGAGGCCGCCCCGGCGGGCCGCTCAACCCTCGAGGCGGTCGCCGAGGACGTGCCGGTCGAAGCCGTCGAGGTCGGCGATCTGCTGCTTGTACGGCCCGGCGCGCTCGTACCGGTCGACGCGGTGCTCGTGTCAGAGCATGCTGTGCTCGATGAATCCTCGCTCACGGGTGAGAGCCTGCCGGTCGAGCGCGTGGCGGGCGAGCGCGTCTCCAGCGGAGTGGTGAACGGTGCGAGTGCGGTCACGATGCGGGCTGTCGCGCTCGCCTCAGACAGCGAGTACCAGCAGATCGTGCGTCTGGTCGAGCAGGCCGCGGGCAGCAAGGCGAAAGTGGTGCGGCTCGCCGATCGCTATGCGGTGCCGTTCACGGTACTCTCGCTCGTCATCGCGGGCGTTGCATGGGTGGCCAGCGGGGAGGCGGTCAGATTCGCCGAGGTGCTGGTGGTCGCAACGCCGTGCCCCCTGCTGATCGCCGCACCGGTCGCGTTCCTCGGCGGCATGAGCCGGGCTGCGCGCTTCGGGCTTATCGTGAAGGGCGGCGGCACTCTCGAACAGCTCTCGCGGGTACGCTCCGCGGCGTTCGACAAGACCGGCACCATCACGACCGGGCGGCCCGTGCTCGAACGCATCCTTGCTGAGCCCGGCTTCGACGAGATGAGCGTGCTCCGGTTCGCCGCATCGGCCGAGGTGTACTCGTCCCACGTGCTCGCAGAATCGGTCGTCGCGGCGGCCAAGCAGCACGGATATTCGCTGCTGGAAATGCTCGGAGCCGAGGAGATCGCCACCAACGGCGTCGCCGCGCAGTTCGCGTCCGACAGCACAAACGGTGCGGTGGCGACGGTACGGGTAGGCAAGCCCTCCTGGCTCCGCGAGTTCGCCCCGACCCTCGCGCTCGCCCCGCTGGAGCCCGGGGAGCTCGCGATCTACGTCGCCGTCGACGACCGCTTCGCGGGCGCGATCGTGATGCGCGACCAGACGCGGGACGAGGCTGCGCAGGCGCTCCACGAGCTGCACGGGCTCGGGATCGAACGCACGCTCATGGTCACCGGCGACGTGGCGACCACTGCCGAGCCGATCGCCGCGAGCCTCGGCATCGACGAGGTGCACGCCGAGTGCCGGCCCTCCGACAAAGTACGCATCGTGAGCACGGTGCAGCCCAGGCCGCTCATCATGGTCGGCGACGGCCTCAACGACGCCCCGGTGCTCGCCGCTGCCGATATCGGTTTCGCGATGGGGGCTCGGGGCGCCACCGCCGCGAGCGAGTCCGCCGACATTGTGAACCGGTACGACACCCTCGCTTCCCTCCCCCTGGCGGTACGCGTGGGAAAGGACACGGTGCGGATCGCTCTCCAGAGCATCTGGCTCGGCATCATCATCAGTGTGGGTCTCATGCTCGTCGCAGCGTTCGGGTTCCTTCCCGCGTTGATCGGGGCCTGGCTCCAAGAAGTCGTCGACCTCGTCGCGATCCTGGGCGCGCTGCGCGCCGTCGGCCCGCGCGCCGAGCGCAAACTCAAGGCGTCGCGAGCCAACGCAGACGGCGCACAGCGCACCCCGCTGACAGGCCGAGAGAGCCGGCGAACCCACTGAGAATCACTATGGAGGCACCGAGCCATGGCTAGAAAAACAGCACCCCAAGCCCATCCCGGCGAACCTCACGACCGCGGCACCGGCCAGCGACTCAACTGGCTGCGCGCCGGGGTACTGGGAGCGAACGACGGCATCGTCTCGACCGCTGGCGTCGTGATCGGTGTCGCAGCGGCGACCCCGAACAACGTTCTCGCGATCGCCACGGCAGGAATCGCCGCAGTGGTCGCTGGCGCATTCTCGATGGCCGGAGGCGAGTACGTTTCGGTGAGCACCCAGCGCGATACCGAGAAGGCGCTGATCGCCAAGGAGAAATGGGAACTCGAGACCATACCTCAGGAAGAACTCGAAGAACTCGCCGGCTTCTACCGTCAGCGTGGGCTCTCGGACGACCTCGCGCATCAGGTCGCGGTCGAGCTCACCGCGAAGGACGCCCTCGCAGCCCATGCAGAGGTTGAACTTGGAATCGACCCCGAAGAGTTCACCAGCCCCTGGGCGGCGGCTGTCTCGTCATTCGTCTCGTTCGCGCTGGGAGCGCTCATCCCGCTCGTAATGATCCTTTTGCCATTCGGCGAGAATCGCGTCTGGATCGCCGCGGTTGCAGTGGTGATCGGCTTGTTCCTCACCGGCTGGATCAGCGCCGCCCTCGGCGGGGCCCCGCGCGGCCCGGCCATCCTCCGGAACGTGATGATGGGCTCAGCGACGATGATTGCGACTTACCTCATCGGCCTGCTCTTCGGCGTCGCTGTTGGCTGAGCGGAGACGACCGCTGAACCCAGCTGACCGTGAAGGTGGCGTTCACCGGCCGTTCGGTTTTCCACGCCCGCGATGAGCGGCCTCGATCAAGTTGGGTAGGGCCGGAGCCGAGTCAAGAGGACGGAAAGGGCCGGCTTCGGCAAAGTAGCGGGGCGGCGGCGCCGAAAAGCTCCGGTCAGCATCATCACGCCCACGGGGTGCAGTAGATTCCTGTAGCCGTCGTCGGCGCTCGTCACGCGCACCGGCCCTTCGAAATGCTCCTCGATCCGCAGGTCAACGCTAACGCGCTGACCTGGGCCGCAGACATGAACAAGGCCCGAACCTCTGCCAACGTTTCCATTGGCAAGGGTTCGAGCCTTGTGCGTGCGGTGGGCCCAGAGGGGCTCGAACCCTCGACCTACGGATTAAAAGTCCGCTGCTCTACCGACTGAGCTATAGGCCCGCCTCAACTCTACGCGGTGGCCGCGGGCCCTCCGCGGGGCGGGACGGGGCCCGTGTCAGCCGCGCGCGGCGGCGAGCTCGCCGCCGGCGTGCACGATCTCGGCGAGCGCCGCTTCGCTCGGCTCGGGAGCGACGCCCGCGACGAGGTCGGTCAGCACGCGCACGCGCTGGCCGTGCGAGATCGCGTCGAGGGCCGAGGCGCGCACACAGTGGTCGGTGGCGATGCCGACGACGTCGACCTCGACGATGCCGTGCTCCGTGAGCAGATCGCCGACCGTGGCGCCCTCGTCGGTGACCCCCTCGAACATCGAGTACGCGGGCTTGCCCTGGCCCTTCTTGACGTGGTGAGTGACGGCCGCCGTCTCGAGCAGCGGGTCGTACTCCGCGCCGGGCGTGCCGGCGACGCAGTGCACGGGCCACGTGTCGACGAAGTCGGGCTGCTCGGCGATGTGCCCGCCGTTGTCGCTGTCGGCGTCGTGCCAGTCGCGCGACGCGATGATCAGCGCGTACTCCTCCGCCCGCTCGGCGAGCAGCCGCGTGATGCCCTCGGCCACGGCGTCGCCGCCGTCCACGCCGAGCGCACCGCCCTCGGTGAAGTCGTTCTGCACGTCCACGACCAGCAGCGCCCTGCTCATCCCGATCCGCCTCCTCGATCCGCTTTCCCGCCAGCGTACGCCGGGCCGGCGCCACCCGCACCGCGTGGGAGACTGAGCGTCGTGATCGCCGCCGCCCTCGCCCTCGTCGGCGCCATGATCTGGGGCGGCGCGGACTTCCTCGGCGGCCTCGCGGCCAAGCGCACGGCCGCCGTGCGCGTGACGTTCCTCACCGGCGTGGCGGCGCTCGTCGTGCTGCTGCCCGCCCAGCTGCTCATCGGCGGCGCGTGGTCGGCGCGAGACACCGCCCTGGGCGCGGCCGTCGGCGCGCTCTACGCCGTCGGCCTCGTGTGCCTGTACGCCGCGTTCGCGGCCGGGCCCATGATCATCCTCTCGCCCCTGGCGGCCGTGCTCTCGGCCGTCGTGCCGTCGGCGTGGGCGGTGCTCGTGGAGGGCGAGTCGCCCGGGCCGCTCGCCTGGGTCGGCGCCGCGTGCGCCCTGGCGGCCGTCGTGCTCATCGCGCGCGCCCGCGGGGAGCACGCCGCGCGTCCCCGCCCGGTGCCGCTCGCGCTCACGATCGTCGCCGGCGTCGCGTTCGGCGCCTTCGTCATCGCGCTCGATCAGACCTCCGCCGCCTCGGGGCTCACGCCGCTCGTCGCCAGCCGCGTCGTGCTGGCCGCGCTGTGCGCCGCGGGGATCGGCGTGCTCGCGCTGCGCCGCCGCGGCGGCGGGGCCGCGCCCGGCGGCCACGGGGTCAGGATCGCGCTGGCGGCCGGCGTGTGCGACGCGGCGGCGAACGTGCTCATCCTCGTCGCGCTGCGCACGGGCGACCTCGCCGTCGTCGGGGTGCTGCAGGCCCTCTACCCGGCCGGCACGGTGCTGCTGGCCGCCCTCGTGCTGCGCGAGCGCCTCTCGCCCGCGCAGGGCATCGGCCTCGTGCTCGCGCTGGGTGCCGCGGCCCTGTTCGCGCTCGCCTGACCGGCCGCCGCTCGCCTGACCGGCCGCCGCGCGGCTGAGCGTCCGCCCACCGGTGCCCACGACGGGCGGAGTAGGATGGACGCGTGTTCGAGACAGGATCCCCTCGGGGAGTGAGGAGGCCGTCGACGCGCTCTGCGTCGGCGACCGCGAGAGCCTGACGGCCCGTTCCTTCACGGTGCGGCGTCGGCTTTCGCCGCGCCCGCCCGCCTCATCCGCGCGATCCCTCGGGTTCCGCGCGTCCTCATCCTTCTCACACACGAAGAGAGCTGTCTCATGCTTCCCCTCGACGCCGCCCGCATCCGGGCGTCGTTCGCGAACGTCACCGTCCGCGAGCGCAAGAACATCACCCTGCCCGACCTCGACCGCATCGACTGGGACCGGATCGACTTCCTCGGCTGGCGCGACCCCAAGCTGCCCCTCGTCGGCTACGTCGTCGCGATCGTCGACGACGAGCCGGTGGGCCTGCTGCTGAAGCAGGCCGAGGCCACGCCGCGCCAGCGCACCCAGTGCTCGTGGTGCGCCGACGTGCACCTGCCCAACGACGTCGTGCTCTTCAGCACGCGCCGCGCCGGTGCCGCCGGCCGCCGCGGCGACGCGATCGGCACCCTCGTGTGCGCCGCGTTCGAGTGCAACGCGAACGCGCGCAAGCGTCCGCCCCTGGCCTACGTCGGCTTCGACGTCGAGGCCGCACGGCGGGCGCGGATCGAGGCGCTGCGCGCCAACGTCGCGCGCTTCGTGCGCGAGGCCGCCGCGGGCGCCTGACCCCGCGCCGGGGCGCTCCTCGGCTCAGGCCCGGAGCGCCTCGGCGATCGGCACGTCGCCGTTCCCGAACCCGATGGTGCGGCGGATCGTCGCGGGCTCGGCGAGCGCCGCGGCGATCACCGCCGCCACGTCGGCCCGGCCGACCCTGCCGTTGCCGGGCTCGCGCACCTCGATGCGCCCGGTGGGCTCGTCGAGCGTGAGCGGCCCGGGGCCGAGGATCGTCCAGTCCAGGTCGGTGCCGCGCAGGTGCTCGTCGGCGGCGGCCTTCGCCTCGGCGTAGGGGAAGAAGGAGCTGTCGGGCGGGGTGCCGTGATCGGGCCCCGCTCCCAGGTACGACACCATCACGTAGCGACGCACGCCCGCCTGCGACGCCGCCTCCATCGAGCGGATCGCGGCGTCGCGGTCGACCGCATAGGTGCGCTCGGGGTCTCCCCCGCCGGCTCCGGCCGACCACACGACGGCGTCGTGCCCGGCGAGCACCTCGGCGATCGCGTCGACGTCCATGGTCTCGATGTCGGCGACGAGCGGCGCGGCGCCCGCGGCCTCGACCTCGGCGGCGTGATCGGGATTGCGGATGACGCCGGTCACGGCGTCCCCGCGCGCGCTCAGCAGCGGGGCCAGGCGCAGCGCGACCTTCCCGTGCCCTCCGATGACGACGATGCGTGCCATGTGTGCCTCCTGCTCGACGGGATCCGTCCCTCCACGCTACGTCGGATCCACGCCCCCGGCGCCGGAGGTGTCAGGCGCGCGAGCGGGTCAGGCGCGACGCAGCTGCGCGGCGGCGGGGCAGTCGAAGGGATCGCGCGCCGCGAGACCCACGCGGTTGAGGTACTCCACGACGATCGCGTACGAGCGCAGCAGGCTCGTCTCGGTGTAGGGCACGCCGTGCGTGGCGCAGTAGTCGCGCACGATCTCGCTGGCCCGGGCCAGGTACGGGCGCGCCATGTTGGGGAACAGGTGATGCTCCACCTGGTAGTTCAGGCCGCCCATGAGCGCCGTGGCCCACCAGCCGCCGCGGATGTTCCGCGAGGTGCGCACCTGCTTGGAGAGGAAGTCGAGCTTCGCGTCGGGCGCGATCACCGGCATGCCCTTGTGGTTGGGCGCGAACGAGGCGCCCATGTAGACGCCGAACACGGCCAGCTGCACGCCGAGGAAGGCGAATGCCATGCCCAGCGGCAGCATGAGGAACAGCGGCACGAGCACGACGGCGAAGCGCAGGGTGATGAGGCCGAGCTCGATCCAGCGGCCCTTGACGGGGCCGCGCGAGAGCAGGTGCCGCAGGCCGAGCCAGTGCAGGTTGAGCCCCTCGAGCGTGAGCAGGGGGAAGAAGAGCCAGCCCTGACGGCGGGTGATCGCGCGGCGCAGGCCGCGCGCCTGCGCGGCGTCCTCGTCGAGGAACGACACGGTGTCGACGTCGATGTCGGGGTCCTTGCCGACGCGGTTCGGGTTGGCGTGGTGGCGGGAGTGCTTGTTGTCCCACCACGAGAGGCTGATGCCGACGACGCCGGCGGCGAGCACGCGGGCGAGCCGGTCGTTCGCCTTGCCGCTCGTGAACACCTGCCGGTGCGCAGCCTCGTGCGCGATGAACGCGACCTGGGTGAAGAGGATGCCGAGCGCGGCGGCGATGAGCAGCTGGAACCAGCTGTCGCCCAGCAGCACGAATCCGGTGATGGCGCCGCCGAAGCCGACGGCGAGGGCGGAGCCGACGAGCGCGTAGAACCAGCGCGCGCGGCGCAGCAGGCCGGTCTCGCGCACGACCTGCGACACCTTGGAATAGGAGTGCGTGATCGGCGGGAAGCTCTCGGGCCCGGCATAGGTCTGGCGGACGGGGCCGAGCCGGGCCTGCGAGGAGGTCGAGATGAACGGAGCGGTGGTGGCCATGATCGGCTTCCCATCGTTCGGGCGGCCGCACGGCGACCTGTTGAGCCAAAGGCGGTCGCCGATCGCTGCGTGCCACGCTACGCGACGAGGCATACGGGGCGGGGCATACTCACGGCAAATGGAAAGACCCCCGGAGTGGAGTCCGGGGGTCCTGCCGAGCCGCCTGTCGGAATCGAACCGACGACCTATTCATTACGAGTGAATCGCTCTGCCGACTGAGCTAAGGCGGCGTGTGCGCGCTGCGCGGCACGAGGAACAAGCATACCGGATCGGCGAGGCGGCGACGAATCGGCCCCGCCGTCACGAGTCGCCGGCCCGGCCGCGCGCGGAACTCACTCGCAGGTGAGCCCGCCCTCGGGCACCGCGCCCTCGAGCAGGAACTGCTCCACGGCGTCGTTGACGCACGCGCTCGTGCCGTTGTACGCCGTGTGCCCCTCCCCCTCGTACGTGACGAGCACGCCGCTGGAGAGCTGATCCGCCAGCGACTGCGCCCACTCGTACGGCGTGGCGGGGTCGCCCGTCGTGCCGACGACGAGGATCGGATCGGCGCCCTCCGCCGTCAGCGCGGTCCGGGTGCCGGTGGGCGGGTACGGCCACTGCGCGCACAGGTCGGGGCCCGTCCAGTACGGGGCGATCGTGGGCGCCAGCTCCTCCAGACGCGCCTGCCCCGCCTCCTGCTGCTCGGGCGTCGTGGCGGGGTAGTCCATGCAGTTGTAGGCGTTGAAGGCGTCGGTGCTGTTGTCGAGGTACCGCCCGTCCTCGCCGCGTCCGTTGTAGAAGTCGGCGAGGAAGAACGCGTCGGTCGGGTCGCCCTCGAGCACGCCGACGAGGGCGTCGTCCAGGTACGGCCAGTTCGCCTCGGCGTACAGCGCCGCCACGATCGCCGTCACGAGGGTGTCGGCGCCGAGCAGGCGCCCGTCCTGCGCAGGCAGGGGGCGCGCGTCGACCTCGGCGAGCAGCGCCGCCAGATCGGCGAGGGCGTTGTCGACCGAGCCCGCGAACGGGCACTGCCTACTGTCGAGGCACCACTCCAGGTAGGTGCGCAGCGCGGCCTCGAAGCCGACCGCCTGCACCGTGCCGACCTCATCGCCCGAGACCGACGGATCGATGGCGCCGTCGAGCACGAGGCGCCCGGCGCGCTCGGGGAACAGCTCGGCGTACGTGGCGCCCAGGAAGGTGCCGTACGAGAATCCGAGGTACGTCAGCTGCTCCTGCCCCAGCACCGCCCGCAGCAGGTCGAGATCGCGCGCCGCCTGCTCCGTCGTCACGAACGGCAGCAGCTCGCCCGAGTTCGCCGCGCAGGCCTCGGCGTAGTCCGCCGAGCGCACCGTCAGCTCGGCCTCCCACTCCGCCGTGCCGCGGGGCGCCTCGGGGATGCCGTAGAGGAACTCGTCCATCTGCGCGTCGTCGTAGCAGCGCACGGCGGTCGACTCGCCCACGCCGCGCGGGTCGAAGCCGACGATGTCGTAGGCCTCCACGAGCGCCTCGCCGAAGGACGACTCGAGGCCGGTGCGCACGAGGTCGACGCCGCTCGCGCCCGGTCCGCCCGGGTTCGCCAGCAGCGCCCCCTCCGGCGCGCCGCCCTGGGTGGCGAGGTGGCGGACGAGCGCGAGCTCGATCTCGCCGCGGTCCGGATCGTGCCAGTCCAGCGGCGCGCTCACCGTGGCGCACTCGAGTCGCTCGCCGCACGACTCCCACTGCGGGGGCTGGTCGTAGAACGGCAGCAGCTCGTCGGGCACGCCGTCCGTCACCGGCGCGGGATCCTCCGGGCGCGGCTCGAGCGCCGTGCACCCCGCGAGCGCGAGGGCGGCGAGGGCGAGGCCGGCGAGGGCGGCCCGCGCGCGACCCGTGCCGCGGTGCCGACGGGTCATGCCCGCGCCCCGCTCACGACGGTGACGAGCAGGCTCTCGAGGGCGAGGGCGGGCTGCGCGTTCTGCTCGATCGCCGCGCGCGTCTCGGCCAGGTGGTCGAGCACGAGAAGGGTGCGCTCGGGCTGCCACGCCTCGGCGAGCGCGCGGAGCTCGTCGAGCAGCTCGACGTTGATGATCCCGTCGTGGCGACCGAACTGCAACATGATCACGTCGCGGAAGAGGGATTGCAGGTCGGTGAGCACGCGGTCGAGCCCGTCGCGCAGGCTGCGCGTGGCGCGCCGCTTCTGCTCGTCCTCGAGCGCGGACAGCTGCGACCGCACGGCCGGCGGCACGCGCGATCCCTCCGGCACGCCCACCGTGCGCAGCAGCGAGGCCCGCTCGGCCTCGTCGCGCTCGGCTGTCAGCGCCTTGGCGTCGTCGGTCGCCGCCTGCACGATCTCGCCGGCGACCTCGACGACGTCGCCGATGCTGCGCACCCGCAGCACCGCGCGCAGCGTCTCCTCGCGGCGACGGCGGGAGGCCTCGTCGGTGGCCAGTCGCTGCGCCATGCCGATGTGCCGCTGCGCGTGCCGCGCCGCCTGCTCGGCGGCCGCCTCGTCCACGCCCGTGCGCGCGACGAGCAGCCGGGCGACGTCGTCGACATCGGGCTCGCGCAGCCGCAGCGTGCGCACGCGCGAGCGGATCGTGGGCAGCAGGTCGGCGTCGCTCGGGGCGCACAGGATCCAGATGGTGCGCTCGGGCGGTTCCTCGAGCGCCTTCAGCAGCACGTTCGAGGTGCGCTCCGTCATGCGATCCGCGTCCTCCATGACGATGACGCGGTAGCGCCCGAGCGAGGGCGCGAAGTAGGAGCGCTCCACGAGTGCGCGCGCCTGCGCGATCGTGATGATGACGCCCTCGGTGCGCAGCGCGAGGAGGTCGGGGTGCGTGCCCGCGATCACCTGCCGCATGGTCGCCGTGTCGTCGGGCCCCTCGGCGATGAGCGCGGCCGCGAACGCGTGCGCGAGCGTGGAGCGGCCGGATCCGGGCGGGCCGGTGAGCAGCCACGCATGGGCGAGGCTCGACGGATCGTGCGCCGCGGCGGAGAGGGTCGCGACCGCGTCGTCCTGGCCCCACACATCCCCCCAGGGCAGCGCGGGGGCGGCGACGGCGGTCATGCTCTCAGCCTAACGGCGGGGTGCGACGCCGCCGGACGGATGGGGTGCGACGCCGCCGGACGGATGGGGTGCCGTGCGGATCGGCCCTGCCCGGTGGATCAGAGGGCGCGCTCCACGCGCTCGCGGATGCGCGCCGCCAGCTCCTCCGCCGGCAGGGAGGCGTCGAGCACGAGGAAGCGCTCCGGCTCGGCCGCGGCGAGCGCGAGGTACGCCTCCCGCACCCTCGCGTGGAACTCGTCCTTCTCGGCCTCGAGCCGGTCGAACGGCTTGTCGTCGGCGTCGAGCCGGGCACGCGCGGCGGCCGGGTCGAGGTCGAGCAGCACCGTGAGGTCGGGCAGGGCACCTTCGGTCGCCCACAGCGACAGGTCGCGCACCTCGTCGGCGCCGAGCACGCGCCCCGCGCCCTGGTAGGCCACCGAGGAGTCGAGGTAGCGATCCTGGATGACGTCATCGCCGCGCTCGAGCGCCGGCCGCACGAGCGCGGCGACGTGGTGTGCGCGATCCGCCGCGAACAGCAGCGCCTCGGCCCGCGCGCCGACCTCACCCCTGTGGTGCAGCACGATCTCGCGGATCAGCCGCCCCACCTCGGTGCCCCCGGGCTCGCGGGTGCGCACGACGGTGCGCCCGCGATGCTCGAGCCACTCCTGCAGCAGCGCCGCCTGCGTGGTCTTGCCCGAGCCGTCGCCGCCCTCGAGCGTGATCCACAGGCCCCGCTTCCGCGAGCCGGACGCCTCGGTCGCGCTCACTTCTTCTTGGGGGCGCTCTTGCGCGTCGTGGTCGTCTTGCGGGTGGTGGTCGACTTGCCGGCGGCGCTGGACCTGCCGGTCGTGCGCTTCTTCGCCGGTCCCTTCGCGCGCTTCTCGGCGATCAGCTCGACCGCCCGCTCGAACGTGATGTCGTCCACCGACTCGCCGCGCGGGATCGTGGCGTTCGTCTCGCCGTCGGTCACGTACGGGCCGAACCGGCCGTCGCGCACCCGCAGCGGCTTGCCGCTGACGGGGTCGGCGTCGAACTCCTTGAGCGCGCTGGCCGCGCGGCGGGCGCCGTACTTCGGCTTCTCGTAGATCTCGAGGGCCTGCTCGAGCGTGATGTCGAAGATCTGGTCCTCGGTCTCGAGCGAACGCGAGTCGGAGCCCTTCTTCAGGTACGGGCCGTAGCGGCCGTTCTGCGCCGTGATGGGCTCGCCCGACTCGGGGTCGGTGCCCACCACGCGCGGCAGGTCGAGCAGCTTGAGCGCCGTGTCGAGGTCGATCGTCTCGGGCGACATGCTCTTGAACAGCGACGCGCGGCGCGGCTTCGGCTCGTCCTTCTTGGCCGTGCGCTTCTTGGGCTTCTCGTCCGCGACCTCGCCCGTCTCGGCGTCGGCGGCGTCCGGATCGACCGGGTCCTCCTCCTCCAGGTAGGGACCGAAGCGGCCGTCCTTCACGACGACGAGCTTGCCGCCTACCGGGTTCTCGCCGAGCACGCGGTTGCCGGCGACGGGGGCGTCGATCAGCTCCTGCACCTTGGCGGGCGTCAGCTCATCCGGCGCGAGCTCCTCGGGCACGTTGATGATGCGGGGCTTGGCCTCGGGGTTCTCGGGATCGACGACCTCGAGGTACGGCCCGTAGCGGCCGAAGCGCAGCGTGGCGGTGTCGGTGAGCTTGGTGGCGTTGATCTCGCGCGCGTCGATCTCGCCGAGATCGTCCACGATGTTGCGCAGGCCGGGGTGGCCGTCGCCGCCGAAGTAGAATGCCTTGAGCCAGTCGGCGCGGCGCTGCTCGCCGCGCGCGATGGCGTCGAGGTCGTCTTCGAGCTCGGCCGTGAAGTCGTAGTCGACGAGCTCGGCGAAGTGCTGCTCGAGCAGGCGCGTGACGCTGAAGGCGAGCCACGTGGGCACGAGCGCCTGACCGCGCTTGACCACGTAGCCGCGGTCGAGGATCACGCCGATGATGCTCGCGAAGGTCGAGGGGCGGCCGATGCCGCGCTCCTCGAGTGCCTTGACGAGGCTGGCCTCGGTGTAGCGCGGCTTGGGGCTGGTCTGGTGCCCCTTCGGCGTGGCCTCGCGCAGGTCGAGCGCATCGCCCTCCGCCACCTGCGGCAGCGACTGGTCCTCGACCTGGTCGGCGTCGCCGCGCTTCTCGTCGCGACCCTCCTCGTACGCCTCCAGGAAGCCCTTGAAGGTGTACACGGTGCCGGCCGCGGTCAGCTCGACGCGCTTGCCGTCGGCCTGGGCCTCGAGAGTGACGGTCGTCGTCTCGAACTTCGCGTCGGACATCTGGCTGGCGATCGTGCGCTTCCAGATGAGGTCGTACATGCGCTGCTCATCGCGTCCGAGCTGCCCGGACACCTCGCTCGGGGTGCGGAACCGGTCGCCAGACGGGCGGATGGCCTCGTGCGCCTCCTGGGCGTTGCGGCTCTTCGACGCGTACACGCGCGGCTTGAGCGGCACGGCCTTGTCGCCGTACAGGCTCACCGCCTGCTCGCGCGCCGCCTGCACGGCCTGCGCGCTGAGGTTGGTCGAGTCGGTGCGCATATAGGTGATGTATCCGCGCTCGTACAGGCTCTGCGCGACCGACATCGTGGTCTTCGCGGTCATGCCGAGCTTGCGGCCGGCCTCCTGCTGCAGCGTCGACGTCGTGAACGGCGCGTAGGGTCGGCGGGTGCCGGGCTTGGCCTCGACCTTGGTCACGGTGGCCGAGCCGGCGCTGTCGAGCGCGGCGGCCAGCTCGGTGGCCTCCTTCTCGCCGAGCACGACGACGGCGCGCTTGAGGGCACCGAGGTCGTCGAAGTCGCGGCCGACGGCGATGGGCGAGCCGTCGATGCGCACGACCTTCACGGCGAAGCCCTCGGCGGCGCGCGCGGCGATGGCCTGGATGCTCCAGTAGTCGGCGGCGACGAACGCCATGCGCTCGCGCTCGCGGTCCACGACCATGCGCATGGCGGCGGACTGCACGCGCCCGGCGCTGAGAGTCTGGCCGTCGCGGCCGCTGCCGACCTTGCGCCACAGCACCGGCGAGACGTCCCAGCCGTAGAGGCGGTCGAGCACGCGGCGGGTCTCCTGCGCGTCGACGAGCGCGGTGTCGAGCTCGCGGGTGTTCTCGACGGCCTTCTGGATGGCCTCCTTCGTGATCTCGTGGAAGACCATGCGCTTGACGGGCACCTTGGGCTTGAGCGTCTCGAGCAGGTGCCACGCGATGGCCTCGCCCTCGCGGTCCTCATCGGTGGCGAGCAGGACCTCGGACGCGCCCTTCACGGCGCGCTTGAGCTCGGCGACGGTCTTCGTCTTCCGGTCGCTGACGACGTAGTAGGGCTCGAAGCCGTTCTCGATGTCGATCGAGTACTTGCCGTAGGCGGCGCGATCCTTCTCGGGGATGTCGCGCTTGTCCGCGAGGTCGCGGATGTGACCGACGGAGCTGAGCACCTCGTAGTCGTCGCCGAGGTAGCTCTGGATCGACTTCATCTTCGTCGGCGACTCGACGATGACGAGCTTCTTGCCTGATGCCAAGGGGCGTCCTTTCTTCGTTGCACACCATACACACCGCCATCTGTGCAACACTTTCGGCCGCCTGCCGCTTCCGGTATGGCCCGCCACCGCTCGGGCGCGGCCCGGCCCGGCCGGGCGTCGACGCGCCGCGCCGCGCGACTCACGGCGGAGGCCCCGCCCGCGCCCGCCCGGCCACCACCAGCCCCGCGTAGCGACCCTCGACGGCGACGGTCACGACCATGTCGTCGACGGCGCACTCCGCCACGGCCGCGCCCTGCGCCTCGGCCACCTCTGCGGCGCGGCCGCACGGGTCGCCGGAGACCGCGCCGCTGGCGGCATCCGCCGCGGCGAGGGCCGCCGCGTCGGCGACCCCCGCGATCCGCTGGCTCGCCACGCCCGCGCCGCCGACGGCCAGCAGCCCCACCATGAGCGCGGAGGTGCCGGCCACCGCGGCGGCCGCGACGATCGACCCGGCCATCACAGGCCTCCCGCGAGCGCGCAGCTCGTCGCGCGCAGCGGCACCTCGATCGAGGCGATGCGCACGCCGGCCGAGGCCGTGACGCACACGAGATCGCCGCGGTGCGTGACCGAGCTGCCGCCGCCCGGCACGGCGGCCGCCACCGCCTCGCCCGCGCGGCCCGGCTCCCCGCGGGACACGAGCCGGGCGGCATCGGCCGCGCCGTCTTGCAGCCGCACGTGCGTGGAGGCCGCGAGCAGCCCCGTCATGCCGAGCGCCACGATGAGCGCGACCGCCGGAAGGGCGAGGGCGAGCTCGGCCGTGACCGAACCGCGCTCGCCCTCCCCTCCCGTCCGGACCGCGGGTGCGTCGCGGCACGGGAGAACGCGCCACGCGCCCCGTGCGCGCCGCCGCTGCGTCCGATTCATCGCCCGGCTCCGGTCAGGCCGAGCTCAGGGCGCGGCGGATGATGTCGCTGAGCATGCTCTGCACCTCGCCGGAGCGGAGCACGGCGACGAGCAGCCCGGCGAAGGCCACCGCGGCGAGGGTGACGATGGCGTACTCCGCCGTGGACGCTCCGCGCTCGTCGGCGGCGAGTGCGGCGAGACCGCGGGTTCCGCCGCGGGCCAGGGGGCCGCCGCCGGGGAACGCGAGGATCTCGGCGCCCTGTGCGGAGGCGGTGTGCGGTGATGCGGTGTTCATGGTGACTCCTTCTTCTTATGGGGGTGGATGGATGGACGCTCACGGGAGGTCGGGAAGCGGTGAGGTCGACAGCACGGCCAGCAGCATCGGCGCCACGCCGAGGCAGAGGAAGGCCGGCAGCGTGCACACGCCCAGCGGCAGCAGCAGCCGCCCGCCGAGCCGGGCGGCGCGCAGCCGCCCCTCGGTGCGCGCGTCGTGCCGCTGCTGCACGGCCGTGGCGCGCAGCAGATCGACCGCGGGCACGCCGGCGCGACGCGACAGCTCCAGCACCCCGTCGATCTCGCGCTCGGCGGCGCCCTCGCCGTCGCCCCCGATGCCCTCCTCTGGTGCTGGCGCTCCCGTCTCCTCCGCGGCCGTGCGCACGAGGCCGCGAGCGCGGTCGACCGACGCCCCGCCGCCCAGCGCGATGGCCGTGAGCTCCGCGTGCATGCCGGGGACGGCGGCCGGCGGCTGCGCCGCGCGCACGAGGCGCGCGGTCCACAGGCGGGCGAGCACCAGCAGGCCGACACCCGCGACGAGGCAGGCGATGCCGATGGGATGCGTGACGAGCACGCCGAGGGTGTCGAAGCCGAGCGCGGCGCCCACCGCCACGCCGAACAGCGGGAGCCACGTCATGAGACGTGCGGTCGCCGCCGGCTCGGCGAGCGCGATCCTCACGTCGTCCATCGCCTCCTGGGCGTCGCGCAGCGCGAGCGCCGTCCCGCGCAGCGAGGGAGCCAGCGGCGCGCCGACTGTGGAGGCGATCTCCCACGCGGCCGCCACCTGCCGCCAGGCCGCCGCCTCGCCTCCGCGCGCCTGGCCCGCCCGCGGCGCGTCGGCGCCCTGCTCCTCGATCGCCTGCGGCGCGGGCGTTCCGGCCTCGAGCCGCTCGTGGATGCGGCGCGCCGCCTCGTCGCCCGCCTCGCCGACGTGCCGCCAGGCGGCAGCGGGAGCGGTGCCGGCCTCGAGCAGGACCGCCACCTTCAGCAGCGTCGCCGCGACGGCGGCCGGCGCCTGCGCGCTCACGCGTGCCACGGCCGCACCTCCTCGATCGCGAGCCGCCCGTCGCCGCCCACGCGGAAGCGGCCGGCGCTCGCGAGGCGGCGGCCGCCGTCCGGGCCGCGCTCCAGGTGCAGCACCCAGGCGATCGCGCTGGCGACCTGCCTCGCGACGGCGTGGTCGTCCATCCCGGCGAGCGCGCCGAGGGCCTCCAGCCGCGCGGGCACCTCGGCCAGACCGCTCGCGTGCAGGGTGCCCGCCCCGCCGTCGTGCCCGGTGTTGAGCGCGGTGAGCAGCTCCCGCACCTCCTCGCCCCGGCACTCCCCCACGACGATCCGGTCGGGGCGCATCCGCAGCGACTCGCGCACGAGCCGCGCGAGTCCGATCCCTCCCGCGCCCTCGAGATTCGCCTGGCGGGCCTCGAGGGACACGTGATGCGGGTGGTCGATCCGCAGCTCCGCGACGTCCTCGATCGTGACGATGCGCTCGCGCTCGGGCGCGTGCGAGAGCAGCGCGCCCAGCAGGGTCGTCTTGCCCGTGCCCGTCGCGCCGGTCACGAGCAGGTTCTCGCGCGCGTGCACCATGCGCACCAGCCACGCCCGCACGGTGTCGGGGAACGCGCCCCCGGCGCTCAGCGCGTCGAGCGTCGCCTCGCCGAGCGCGGGGATCCGGATCGACAGCGCGGTCCCGCGGCGGGCGACCGGCGGGAGCACGGCGTGCACGCGGATGCCGCCGGACAGCCGCACGTCGACGCACGGCGTGCCGTCGTCGACGTGGCGGCCGCCCGCGGCGATCAGCGCCGTCGCGAGGTCGCGCACCTCCCGCTCCGAGGCGCGCCACGACGGATCGTGCTCCGCGCCGGCGCCGCGGTCGGCGAAGAGACCGTGGGCGCCGTTGACGAACAGATCGGTGACCCGCGGGTCCTCGAGGTAGGGCGCGAGCGCGCCGATTCCCGGGACGGGCGGGAGGCGGCGTGACCCCGCGGCCGCGGGGCGACGGGGGCGGACGACGAACGGATCGGGCATGCCCCGACGCTAGGTCTGCCCGCCCCGCGCGCGCCCCGATTCCACAGCGCCGATCCGCCGCCGACGCGAGAAAGCGCCCTGTGAGCGAGCCCACCGACTTTCGGAGGTAGCCCCTGTCCGACGCCCGACGTAGATTCGGGAGCAACGTGCGACGACGCACGCCCGGCGCTTCGTCCGCCGGCGATCGATATCCGCAAAGGAGCGCGCTGCATGAGCAGTCAGATCGACCACCTCCTCGACGAGGACCGCCGCTTCGCCCCCGATCCGGCCTTCGCCGCGAACGCCGTGGCGAAGCCCGAGCTCTACGAGCGGGCCAAGACCGACCGCGAGGGCTTCTGGGCCGAGCAGTCGCGCGAGCTGCTGCACTGGAGCACGCCGTTCACGCAGGTGCTCGACTGGTCGAACCCGCCGTTCGCGAGGTGGTTCGCCGACGGCGCGCTGAACGTCGCCTACAACTGCCTCGACCGCCACGTGGAGGCGGGCAACGGCGACCGCGTCGCCCTGCACTTCGAGGGCGAGCCCGGTGATTCCCGCGCCGTCACCTACGCGGAGCTCACCGACGAGGTCAAGCGCCTCGCGAACGTGCTCACCGACCTGGGCATCGGCGAGGGCGACCGCGTCGCGCTCTACCTGCCGATGATCCCCGAGGCGGTCGCCTCGATGCTCGCCGTGGCCCGCATCGGCGCCGTGCACTCCGTCGTCTTCGGCGGCTTCAGCGCCGACAGCCTGCGCTCGCGCATCGACGACGCGGGCGCGAAGCTCGTCATCACCGCCGACGGCGGCTGGCGCAAGGGCAAGGTCTCGCCCCTGAAGCCGGCCGTCGATCAGGCCCTCGAGGATCGCGGCGGTCTCGGCCCGCAGGCCACCGTCGAGCACGTGCTCGTCGTGCGCCGCGGCGAGAACGAGGTCGACTGGGTCGAGGGCCGCGACATCTGGTACCACGACGTCGTGCCGCAGGCGGCCGCCGAGCACGAGCCGCAGGCGTTCCCCGCCGAGTCGCCGCTGTTCATCCTCTACACCTCGGGCACCACCGGGAAGCCGAAGGGCATCCTGCACACCTCGGGCGGCTACCTCACCCAGGCGGCGTTCACGCACCGGAACGTGTTCGACCTGCACCCCGAGAGCGACGTGTACTGGTGCACGGCCGACATCGGCTGGATCACGGGTCACTCCTACGTCGTGTACGGCCCGCTGGCCAACGGCGCCACGCAGGTGCTCTACGAGGGCACGCCCGAGTTCCCGGAGCCCGGCCGGTGGTGGGACGTCATCGAGAAGTACAAGGTGACCATCTTCTACACCGCCCCCACCGCGATCCGCGGCTTCATGAAGCAGGGCCGACAGATCCCGCAGGCGCGCGACCTGTCGAGCCTGCGCCTGCTCGGCTCGGTGGGCGAGCCCATCAACCCCGAGGCGTGGATCTGGTACCGCGAGGTGATCGGCGCGGGCAAGACGCCCATCGTCGACACGTGGTGGCAGACCGAGACGGGCGCCATCATGGTGTCGGCGCTGCCCGGCATCACGGAGACCAAGCCCGGGTCCGCGCAGGTGCCCCTCCCCGGCATCTCGGCCGCCGTCGTCGACGAGAAGGGCGAGCCGGTCGGCGAGGGCAACGGCGGGCTGCTCGTCATCACCGAGCCGTGGCCCAGCATGCTGCGCGGCATCTGGGGCGACCCGGATCGCTTCGTCGAGACGTACTGGAAGATGTTCCAGGACAAGGGCTACTACTTCGCCGGCGACGGGGCGCGCCTCGACGACGACGGGGACATCTGGCTGCTGGGCCGCGTCGACGACGTCATGAACGTCTCGGGACACCGCCTCTCGACCGCCGAGATCGAGTCGGTGCTCGTGGCGCACGAGGCCACGGCCGAGGCCGCGGTCGTGGGCGCCTCGGACGAGACGACCGGCCAGGCGGTGGTGGCCTTCGTCATCCTCAAGGAGAGCTTCCTGCGCGCGCACAGCGCCGAGGGGCTGGCGAACGACCTGCGCGCCTGGGTGGGCGAGCAGATCGGGCCGATCGCCCGGCCGCGCGACGTCTACATCGTGGGCGAGCTGCCCAAGACCCGCTCCGGCAAGATCATGCGGCGCCTGCTGCGCGACGTCGCCGAGGGCCGCGAGGTCGGCGACACGACGACGCTGGCCGACACCGCCGTCATGAGCGTCATCAGCGCCCAGGTGCGCTGACGTCGCTATATCCGCAAGTCTGTGCCAACTCCGGGCGGGCGAGCACGCGGACTTGGCACAGACTTGCGGACTAACCGCTCACGCGAAGGTGAAGGCCACCTCGACCTCGACGGGCGCGTCGAGCGGCAGCACCGCGACGCCGACCGCGGAGCGGCTGTGCGCCCCGGCCTCGCCGAAGATCTCGCCGAGCAGCTCGCTCGCGCCGTTGACGACGCCGGGCTGACCGGTGAACGCGGGATCGGAGGCGACGAAGCCGGTCACCTTGAACACGCCGGTCAGGCGGTCGACGCCGCCCACGGCCGCCGCGGCGGCCGCGATCGCGTTCAGCGCGCAGGTGCGGGCCAGGTCCTTCGCCTCGGCGGCGGGCACGAGCCCGTCGCCCTCGCCCACCTTGCCCGTGGCCGGCAGGCTGCCCGCCACCATCGGCAGCTGACCCGAGGTCCAAGCGAGGTCACCGTGCACCTTGGCCGGGATGTAGGCGGCCACCGGCGGCACGACCGAGGGCAGCTCGAGGCCCAGCTCGCGCAGGCGCGCGGAGACGGTCACCGCTCGTCCTCGAACTGCTTGGCCGCCTCCGCGGCCGCGCCGAGGCCGGCGTTGGCCTCGCCCGATCCGACCGGGCGCTTCAGATAGGCGACGAGGCCTCCCTCCGGGCCCTGGACGACCTGCACGAGCTCCCAGCCCTGCTTGCCCCAGTTGTTCAGGATCGCTGCCGTGTTGTGGATCAGCAGCGGCGTCGTGAGGTACTCCCACGTGGTCATGACTCTCCCGTCATCGAGCGGCGCATCGCGAGTCCCCGGCGTCCACGCGAACCATGTGCGCGGCCCTCCGCGTGCCGCCGCCGCATGTGAGGCCTCCCCCAGGGAACTCGCTTACCATCACCATATGCCCAACGCGAAAAGGACGCCGAGCGGCGTGCTCAGCGGCGTGCTCGGCCTCGTCGGCCTGAGCGCCGTCGCGGGCCTGCTGGTCACCGCGGCTGTCACCCCCGCCATCGCGATGAGCGGTGCCGCCGCCTCGAGCGCGATCAGCCTGTTCGAGAACCTGCCGGGCATCCTCAAGGTGGATCGTCCGATGGAGCCGAGCACCATCTACGCGAAGGACGAGGCCGGCAACGATGTGCAGCTGGCGACGTTCTACGACCAGAACCGCCAGCCGGTCGAGTACGACCAGGTCTCGCGCCACATCTACGACGCGATCCTCTCGAGCGAGGACCCGCGCTACTACGAGCACGGCGGCGTCGACCTCATCGGCACCACGCGCGCCCTGCTCAACAACGCCTCCGGCGGCACCACACAGGGCGGATCGTCCATCAGCCAGCAGTACGTGAAGAACGTGCTCATCCAGCAGTGCGAGCAGGAGGCCGCGGACGACGAGGAGCTGCGGGTGTGCTTCATGAAGCACACCAACTCCGAGGGCGTGGAGGGCTATGAGCGCAAGCTGCAGGAGATGCGCTACGCCATCGCGATCGAGAAGGAGTACTCGAAGGACGACATCCTGCTCGGGTACCTGAACATCGCGAACTTCGGCGGCCAGACGTACGGCATCGAGGCCGCCGCGCGCTACTACTTCAACACGAGCGCCAAGGATGTCACGGTCGGCCAGGCCGCGGTGCTCGCCGGCGTCGTCCAGAACCCGAACATCTACCGCATCGACATGCGCGACGGGTCGACCGTCGACGAGGACGGCAACCCGATCAACAGCGAGGCCGACGGCTACTCGCTCACCAAGGGCCGCCAGCTGTATGTGCTCAAGCGCCTCCTCGAGGACGGCAAGATCACGCAGGAGCAGCACGACCAGGCGGCGGCCGAGCCGATCGTGCCCGCCATCACGCCCACCGACCAGGGGTGCCGGAATGCCGGCGGCTCCGCCTACTTCTGCCAGTACGTGAGGTCGATCATCCTGACCGACGAGGCCTTCGGCGCCACCCCGACGGAGCGCGCGCAGAAGCTGCAGCGCGGCGGCCTCGACATCTACACGACCCTCGACCTGGGCGTGCAGCGCGCCGGCGAGGATGCGATGCGCGACTGGGCGCCCAGCCACATCGACGGCATGAACTTCGGTGCGACCGGCGTCTCCATGGAGGCGCAGACGGGTCGGATCCTGGCGATGGTGCAGAACACGGAGTTCACCGAGAACAGCCAGGAGCCGGGCAAGACGTCCATCATCTACGCCGCGGACGCGGCGCACGGGGCGTCCACCGGCTTCGAGGTCGGGTCGTCCTACAAGCTCTTCACGCTGATCGACTGGCTCGAGAAGGGCAAGTCCGTCAACCAGCGCCTCAACGGCACCAAGCACACGTTCTCGAGGATGAAGGCCTGCGGCCAGATCTCGCCGTCCGCGAAGGACACGGGCCAGATCGGCAACTACGGCGGCAGCGGCGGGTACTACGGCACGCCCATGACGTTCACGCGCGACTCGCTCAACACGGGCTACCTCGCGATGGCCGAGCAGCTCGACATCTGCGACATCAACAAGGTCGCCGAGCGGATGGGCGTGACGCTGGCGAACGGCGAGTCGGTGACCAAGACGAACGTGCCCTACGACGTGCTCGGGTCGAAGAACATCGCCCCGATGGACATGGCGGCCGCCTACGCCGCCGTCGCCAACGGCGGCGTGCTCTGCGAGCCCATCGCGATCGACCGCGTCGTCGACTCCGGGGGCGTCGAGCAGCCCGTGCCCGAGCCCAACTGCGAGAAGGTCATCGAGCCGAACGTCGCCGCCACGGCGGCGCACGTGCTGCAGGGCGTCATGCAGCCCGGAGGCACCGGCTACACATCGAACACCCGCGACGGCGTCCCGCTCATCGGCAAGACCGGCACGCACGAGGACGACCAGACGTTCATGGTGGAGTCGTCGACCAAGGTCGCGACCGCCGTCTGGGTGGGCAACGTCGACTCCGTGCAGGAGAACGGCCAGTGGGTGCGCAAGAGCATGTCGCGCCAGTGGGCGAACGGCATCAGGCTGTCGGACATCCGCCACAGGATCGCGCCGGCGCTGCAGTCGGCGGCCAACGCGAAGTACGGCGGCGACCCGTTCCCCGAGGCCGACCGCAACCTGCTCGTGACGCCGATGGCCGACCTCCCCGATGTCACGGGCAAGACGGTCGAGGAGGCCACGCGCATCCTGAGCGCCGCCGGTTTCGACCCGAACGTCGGCGAGCCCGTCACGGGCGACCAGCCCGACGGCACCGTGCAGACGCAGGAGCCGGGCGCCGGACGCGTCGCCGTGGGGACCGTCGTGACCATCAGCCCCAGCAACGGGCAGGGCGTGCGCGTGCCGAACGTGGCGGGCGCGGCCGTGGCGGCGGCGCTGGGCGCCCTGCAGTCGGCCGGCCTCGACCCCGCGCGGGGTTCCTGCTCGGAGGCCAAGGGCGCCGGCAGCGGCAAGGCCACCGGCACCGCGCCCGCGGCGGACGAGCTCGTCGCACCGGGCACGCGCGTGACCGTCGACTACCAGGCCGACGACTGCGGCGGCGGCGGCAACGGCGGCGGCAACGACGACGATTGAATGATCGGACTCCTCGCATGATCGGCCGCCTCACCCGCGGCGTCGCCGGCGTCGTGGGCGCCGGTGCCGCCGCCGGCGCCCTCGCCGCCGCGTGGGGCGTCGGGATCGAGCGCCACCTGTACACGGTGCGTCACCACGTCGTGCGCATTCTGGAGCCCGCCGCCCGCCCCATCCGCGTCCTGCACCTCTCGGATGCGCACATGGCGCCGTGGCAGCGCCGCAAGCAGGACTGGATCTCCAGGCTCGCCGGGCTGCGGCCGGATCTGATCGTCAACACCGGAGACAACCTGGGACACCCCGACGGTCTCCGCGGCATCCGAGCGGCGTTCGCGCCGTTCGCGGGCGTGCCAGGCGTCTTCGTCCACGGCTCGAACGATCTCTATGCGCCCACGCCGAAGAACCCGTTCCAGTACCTCGCCGGGCCGTCGCGGCGGCACAGCGAGCCCACGCGGCTCGACACGGATGCGCTCGACGCGTATCTGTCGGATGAGCTGGGCTGGCGGCGGATCGACAACACCGCGGTCCGCATGACCGTGGCCGGATCGGACCTGCGGTTCGCCGGAACGGACGACGCCCACCACGGCAGCGATCGCGTCGACGACACCCTCGCCGCGCTCGCCGCCCTCGGCGGGGACGGTCCGACCATCGGCGTGACGCACGCGCCCTACCGCCGCATCCTGAGCGCCCTGGCCGGTGCGGGAGCCGACATGCTGTTCGCCGGCCACACGCACGGCGGCCAGGTGCGTGTGCCGTTCGTGGGCGCCCTCGTGGGGAACTGCGATCTGCCGCTCTCGCAGGTGCGCGGGCTGTCGACGTGGACGCACGACGGGCGCTCCGTCCCGCTGAACGTCAGCGCCGGGCTCGGCCACTCGATCTACGCGCCGGTGCGCTTCGCGTGCCGCCCGGAGGCCTCGCTCCTCACCCTCGCTCCGCGCGTCTGATCACCGCTTCACGCTGCGCGGGGCCTCGGCGGCGGGTACCCGCCTTGGTCACCGCGAGCAATGCAAAAGGGACCCGCCTTTCGGCGGGTCCCTTTTGCATTACGTCGGGCTGCTGCGAAACTACTGCCAACAAGAGCGGAGAACCGCGGAACTGGCCGAACTCCTGGCCACTGCGCGAGGCTCGACGCGGGAAGCGGATGACCGGCCAATCCCCCAGCAAAACGCACTGCATCGATCGGCCGTGAGGCTCATCATCGATGACTATGCGGCCGGAGCATCCACGCATGAGCTTGCCAATCGGTACAACGTGCGCCGCAACACCGTCCGCGACACGCTCCGCCGCGCCGGGTTCGACCTCACCGCCAAGTCGAAGCGCGCAGCCCTGAGCGAGGAGCAGAAGGCCGAGGCTCGGCGTCTGTTCGCCAGCAGGGCGACCCGACGCGAGCTGATCGAGATGTACGGAGTGAGCGAATCCACGATCAGACGGGTACTGCGTCCTCGTCGATGAACGGCACCTACTCCTCTTCGGAGGGCCCGGCCGTCACGAAGCCCTCCTTCGCCATGATGCGCCGTCGTCGCGAGTACATGCGCTCCAGAAGCGGTACGTACATGTCGCGGTAGTCATGAACGGTGGCGGGGAGGTGACTGGCATCATGCCCGCGGGTGATGCGTCCGATCTGCTGGATCACTCGCCCCTTGAAGGAGACCGGAACTCCCAGGAACAGCGTGTTGAGCGCCGGGAGATCGAGCCCTTCGCCGGCGACCTTGTCGATGGCGAGGAGCACGTATGGCTGCTGCCGTGCTTCCATCTCGTTGAGAGACGCTCTAATGCTTCGGCGTTCCGCGGTGGGGAGGCGCCCATGGAGCCCGACCACTGGCGCCGCGCATCCCTTCAATGCATCTGCGAGCGCGTCGAGATGCTCGAGCCTGTTCGTCAGGACGAGGCACGTCCGCCCCTGGGCGACCGCCTCACTGATGTGCCGGGCGATCATCGCGTTGCGTTCGGGATCGGCGGCGAGCTCCGAGTAGATCGCTTGGATAGACGGCCCGTCTGTCCCGGGCTCGTCCGTGCGGAAGGTCGTCTCGTGGACGATCAGCTTGCGCTCCGCTCGCTCCTGAGAGTCGAGCACGTGCCGCACCGGCCCGCACTGCATCGTGATCAGGCCGTTCATCTGATCGGCACGGTAGGGGGTCGCTGTCAGCCCGACCCAGTAGCGTGCGCTGACATTGCGCAGGGCGGCCTCGGTCGCGGGAGCGGCGACGGCATGGCACTCGTCGACGATGATCTGCCCGTACTCTTCCAGCACCGCAGGGTCGGCGTTCCGGTGCGAGACGGACTGCATCGTGATCAGGTCCACGACACCTCGCCGCTTCCGACGCCCGGCTCCCAGCTGTCCGATCTGCTTGTCGGTGAGGCCGAGGAACTGCTGAAGACGCTCACGCCACTGTGTGAGCAGTTCGGCCCGGTTCACGAGGATCGCCGTCGGCCTGGCGCGCTCGGCGATGAGCGCGCAGGCCATGACCGTCTTGCCCGCCCCGGGCGGTGCAACGAGCACTCCGGTGTCATGTGCGAGGAGCGCGTCGACGGCTTCCTGTTGCTTCTCTCGCAGCTGCCCCGTGAATGTCAGCTCCAGACGTGTCTGCGCCGTCGCTGTTGCCTCGATCGCTGCCTGGAATCCCGCATCCGCGAGGAGCGCCACGGTTTCGTCGGTAAGCCCCCGTGGTAGCCGCAGCTCGTGCTCGTCGTGCTCGAAGCTGGTGACCAGGCGTGGCGTCCCGAAGGTGCTGAACCGCTGTGCTTGCCTGCGATAGAACTCGGGGTTGGGCACCGATGCCATGTGCTTGAGCTCGGTGATCACGATGCCCGGAAGGTGTGCCGTCGGGACGTGCAACAGAGCATCGCGGCGAAGCTTCAGCGACCTATGCGCGGTTCCGCGCGCGGCCGCTCGAATGCTCGCTCGCCGTGGCCTGGCGCCCAACGACTCGGCGGGCCCCACGCGCGCCTCTGCGTGGCTCGTCGCTCCAAGTTCCCTGATTCGTTCTGCGGAGACGGGCGTCGTCGACGCGAGTGCCGCGAATTGGTCCTCGTGCGGACGCCATGTGTCGGGGTCGACGAACACGGTCGTCCCGCGTCGGCGGCAGTCGCCTTGCAAGGGCAACGCGATGAGGTTGCCCAGGCGCGCCCGCCCTGAGGATCGTTCGGGCAGCGTGTCCTGCGAGGGAAAGAAGCGGTCGTAGCTGCGGAAGTCCATCGCCGGCCTGCGGGTCATCGCAGCGCGCAGGAGCCGCATCCCGGCTGCGCGAGCCGTCATGGCGGGGAGCACATCCTCGAAGAAGATCCAGACATGCGCGCCTTCGCCGGAACGGGAGACCTCGGTGAGCGCGTGGATCCCAACCTGCTCGCACTCTGCGACGAAGGCCGCGGCATCGTGCCGCCACTCTGCGTCGTCGAAATCGCAGACGAGAAGCCTGCACTGGTCGCCTTCGAGCATCGGGTAGAGACCGATATGGAACTCGCGTTCCCCAGGAGCAGCCGCGCCCCGCAGATGCCGTTCGATCGTGCGCTCATCGAGTGGCAGGTAGTCAGCAGCGGTCTCGGAGCCGGTGTAGAAGCCGCCGCGCACGGCAGGGCTCCAGCCGGACTTCCCCGTGCGCGCGCTGGTCCAGCGCGTTGCGTAGACGTCGTTCCTGCCGGTGAAGCGCGCTCGGAACAAGGCGAGCTTCTCGGCGCTCGACGAGGCCGCCGTGACGGTAGGAAGCAGATCGGAGCGAGGGCGCGCGCCGACCGGCTCCTCTCGCTGAAGCTCCCTCAGCTGTTCGCGGGCTTCTGCAAGTTCCCGCTCCAGTCTCGCGATCCGTGTCCGCAGGGCATCGATCTCAGCGGTGGTCTCCGGACGGCGCACGGCTCCCAGGCTACCGAGCGCCCCCGGACCGTCGGTGATGCGCAAAGAAAAGACCCGGCGCCAGAGGCGCCGGGTGGTGTGACCCCATGTTAGCACTCGTCACCATGGTGCGGGCTTCGTGATCCGGGACGAGATCACGTTCGGGAGCTGATGCGCGTAGAGGTCATCGGGCTCAAGACGGTACCACCAGTGGTTGCCTGCGCCTTCGGTCGGCGTCCCTGCGAGCTTGCCCGCGCGGACCCCTTTCGTCGGGTTGATCAGGCCGACGGGAACGTGCTCGCGCGCGACGCCGATCGGGTAGGCGAGGTCGCTGTCATTGCTGATGACGACGGCCGCATCCACCCTACGGGTGAGCACGTCGATCAGCAGATGGGAGGCGATGTTCACGTCGCTGCCCTTCTCCTCGCGCCGGGCGACGGAGGCCATGAACGTCGCGCCCGGGACGTCCTGGCCGCTGTGGTCCTGGATCATGATCGGCCAGTCCGGTTCGACGAGAACAGGTTTGCTGTTGCGTCCTTTGACGGCCAGCGGCGCCGTCGACACGCGCGCGACGTACGTTCCGAAGCTGATCCTCGTCGCCGAGCCCGTGTGCGCCAGAGCCCGCAGGTACACGTCCTGCTCCCGCTGCCCCTCGGGGTTGCTCGCACCGCTGATCCGGGCCGTGCAGTAGGTGACGTTCTCGATCGTCACCTCTCCCCAGTGCGAACGGGTGGCGATCACACTCTCGACCATGCCTCGCAGATCCAGCCAGCGCCATCCCGGCGTCGACCGCCCGCAGAGCCCGCGCGCACCGTAGTACAGGTTGTACCCGTCGATGTAGACGCCGACCCTCATACGGACGAGCATAGAAGCGACCACTGACGTCGAGACGCGAACCGGTGCGACATGCCACACCTCGATGACGACACCTACTGGGAAAGGCGCCTGCTTCTATGCTCCGACTGGGCGACAGGAGGGCCCGCGCTATCCCGTCTGACCCCGACGAAGCAGTGGCTACTCCACGCGTTCTATCTCCCATCGAAGCCGCTGCGCAGGAGCGCCGTGGCCGAACACCGCCGCCGAATCGTCACACGCGATCGAGACCTGCCGAGGCGAGCGAGCGTCGCCTTCCAGGAGTTCCTCGACGCGCAGGAAGCCGTCGATCACGACAGGCGAACGGCGCCTCCCGTGTCCCCGCGGCGCGGGCCGACGCGCGGCAGACGCGGCCGAGACGAGATCCGCCTCCGAAGTCTCGTCCGCCCCGAACCCGACGCGAAGCTTCTCGCGCAGGCGCTGTTGCTCGCCTGGACAGAAAGCACCTCGGGGAAACCCGACGACGATCCGCCTGGTTGACTTCCCACAAGGTACCTCACGGGAAAGAAAACAAGACGAACCCTGAATTCACGGCGTAGCCAGGTATTTCTCTCCGAACTGTTGCCGAGATGGCGACGAGTCCTTCACCCTCAACACAAGAGTCAAGGTTGCAAGAAGAAGCCCCTCATCAGGCATTATCTGACGTCCGATGAGAGACTTCCTCGTGTATCCGTCGGGGTGACAGGATTTGAACCTGCGGCCTCTTCGTCCCGAACGAAGCGCGCTACCAAGCTGCGCCACACCCCGTTTTGCAACCCTGCAAGTCTACCTGATGCCGCGGGCTGCGACGAACCGGTGCCCGAACCGGCGCGAACGGACACGTAGGCTTGGGGGGTGACAGAGAAGACCCCGCTGGTCGTCGCCTTCGACCTCGACGACACCCTGGCCCCCTCCAAGAGCCCCATCGACGCGCGCATCGGCGAGCTGCTCATCCGGCTCGCAGACCGCGTCGAGGTCGCCGTGATCTCCGGCGGACAGATCGGGCAGTTCCGCTCGCAGCTGGTCGAGCGCCTGCCGCACGCGCCGGGCGCGCTCGAGCACGTCCACCTGCTGCCGACCTGCGGCACGCAGTACTTCCGGTACGACGGCACCGACTTCGCCGTGCTGTACGCGCAGGACCTCACCGAGGACGAGAAGCAGCGGGCGCTCGTCGCCGTCGAGGAGGAGGCCCGGCGCCTGGCCTACTGGGAGAGCGACACGTGGGGCCCGATCCTGGAGGATCGCGGCTCGCAGATCACGTTCTCGGCCCTCGGCCAGGCCGCGCCGGTCGACGCCAAGCGCGCGTGGGACCCGACGGGCGCGAAGAAGTCCGCCCTGCGCGACGCCGTCGCGGCCCGCGTGCCCGACCTGGAGGTGCGCTCGGGCGGATCGACGTCGGTCGACATCACGCGCAAGGGCATCGACAAGGCGTACGGGATGCGCCGCCTCGCCGAGCAGACCGGCGTGGCGCTGTCGGACATGCTCTTCTACGGCGACCGCCTCGATCCGGACGGCAACGACTACCCCGTGCTCGCGATGGGCGAGGTCGCGTGCGTCTCGGTCACCGGCTGGCAGGACACCGCCGACAAGCTGGACGCCCTGATCCCGACCCTGCCGCCGCGCGCCTGACGCGGGGCGGGCACCGGGTCCCGCGCCCGCCCCGACGGGTCAGCCGTCGTAGCCGCGCGGATTGCGCTGCTGCCAGTTCCACACGTCGCGCGTCATGTCGTCGATCGTGCGGGTGGCCGCCCAGCCCAGCTCCCGCTGCGCCTTCGACGGGTCGCAGTAGGTGGCGGCGAGGTCGCCCGCCCGGCGCTCGGCCATGACCTTCGGCAGCTCGCGCCCCACGGCCTTCTCGAACGAGGCGATCAGCTCGAGCACGCTCACGGGCCTGCCCGTGCCGAGGTTGTAGGCCACCAGCCCGGGCTGCGCCTTCTCGAGCGCCGCGACGTGCCCCTCGGCCAGGTCGACCACGTGGATGTAGTCACGCAGACCCGTGCCGTCGGGGGTGTCGTAATCGCTGCCGTACACGTTGATCTCGGGCAGCGATCCCACGGCCACGCGCGCCACGAACGGCATGAGGTTGTTGGGGATGCCCTTCGGGTCCTCGCCCACCAGGCCCGACTCGTGCGCGCCGACCGGGTTGAAGTAGCGCAGCAGCGTGACGTTCAGCTCGGGGTTGACGCGCTGCACGTCGGCGAGCACGACCTCGTTCATGAGCTTCGACTTCGAGTACGGGTTCGACAGGTGCACGAGGTCGCGCGTGGCCTCCTCGGTGAACGGCAGGTCCGCCGGATCGGAGTAGACCGTGCCGGTGCTCGAGAAGATGAACGAGGTGATGCCGCGCTCGAGGCCCACCTTCATGAGCGTGTACGTCGTGTCGAGGTTGTTGCGGTAGTACAGCAGCGGCTTCTGCACCGACTCGCCCACGGCCTTCTTGGCCGCGAAGTGCATGATCGCGTCGAACGGACCGTGTTCGTCGAAGGCGCGCTCGACGTCGTCCGCGTGCGCGGCGCTGCCAGCCACGAGCGGTGCGCGCTTTCCCGTGATCTGATGGATCCGGTCCGTGACGATCCCGCTCGTGTTCGTCAGGTCGTCGAGCAGCACGGCCTCGTGGCCGGCCTCGAGGAGGGCGATCGCAGTGTGGGTCCCGACGTATCCGGCGCCGCCGGCAAGGAGAACTCGCATGCCCCCAGCCTACGGCCGTCGCCGGCCTGCGCCCGCGCGTCAGCGCGCGCCGAGCGCTCCCCCGGACTCCTCCAGGTAGCAGGCGCCGCACAGCGACTCGTAGGTGACGAAGTGGTCGTCGCGCACGGCGGCCGTGGCGGCGTCGATCGCCACCTGATCACCGTCGAACACGAACCGCCCGCCCACGACGCGGCCGTTGAACAGCGCTTTGCGTCCGCAGCGGCAGATCGTCTTCAGCTCCTCCAGCGAGTGCGCGATCTCCAGCAGGCGAGCGGATCCCGGGAAGGCGGCGGTGCGGAAGTCCGTGCGGATCCCGTAGGCCATGACGGGGATGCCGTCCTCCACCGCGATGCGGAACAGGTCGTCCACCTGCGGCGAGGTGAGGAACTGCGCCTCGTCCACGAGGAGGCACGCGACGTCACGCGGGCGGCCGGGGATGAGCGCGTCGTCCACCCCCGCGCGGACCCGCTCGCGGTGCGTGCGGAAGAGGGCGCGCGCGTCGGCGTCCGGCGCGATCAGGAAGTCGACCGTGCGCGTCACGCCCAGGCGAGACTCGATCTGATCCGCGCCCTTCGTGTCGATCGCCGGCTTCGCCAGCAGCACCGCCTGGCCGCGCTCCTCGTAGTTGTAGGCCGCCTGCAGCAGCGCGGTGGACTTCCCGGAGTTCATCGCGCCGTATCGGAAGTACAGTTTGGCCACCGCACAAGCCTACGCGCGCGGGGCGCGCCGCCGGGCACTCCGCCGCCGCGGAGGCGCTCACTCCCCCGCGTGCACGGCGACGACCGACCGGGCTCGTCCACAGGCGGCGGTCGGGCGCCATCCGTCCACGGATCCGGCACGCGCGCTCCGCGTCGCGACCCGCGCCCGTAGCGTCGATGCCGACCCGTCACCACCGACGAGCCCCACAGAATCACCGAAGACCCGAGGAGGATCGGATGCCCGTCTACACCGTCGACAGCGACATCGTCATGGAGAAGGCCGCCGCCGTCGGCGGCACGGTCGGCCGCCTGCAGGCAGAGACCGCCACCCTGCAGGCCCAGCTGCGCGACCTGCAGGGCTCGTGGACCGGCATGGCCGCGGGGGCCTTCCAGTCCAGCGCCGAGGAGTGGCGCGCCGTGCAGGCGCAGGTGGAGCAGGCGCTCGCGGCGCTCGGCGAGTCGCTGCGCGCCGCCGGCACGCACTACGCCGACACCGAGCACGCGGCGATGGCCATGTTCCGCTGACCCGCGCCGAAGACGACGAACGGCCCCTCCGAGGAGGGGCCGTTCGTGTACGTCAGCTCTGGCGAGCCGATGGACCTCGCTTCGACTCCGGCGCCTGGCGGCACCTTCTCTCAGCGTTGATCCGCCGGGACTCAACGCCGCTGCGCGGCATTGAGTCCCGTCGCATCAGAAGTCCATGCCGCCCGCGGCGTCGGCCGGCGCCGGCTGGTTCTTCTCCGGCTTGTCGGCGACGACGGCCTCGGTGGTGAGGAACAGGCCGGCGATCGACGCCGCGTTCTGCAGCGCCGAGCGCGTCACCTTCGCCGGGTCGATGATGCCCGCGCCGAACATGTCGACGTACTCACCCGTGGCTGCGTTGAGGCCCTGGCCGGCGGGGAGCTCGGCGACCTTGGCGGCCACGACGCCCGGCTCGAGGCCGGCGTTGAGCGCGATCTGCTTCAGCGGCGCCTCGATGGCGATGCGCACGATGCCCGCACCGGTCGCCTCGTCGCCCTCGAGCTGCAGCTTGTCGAACGCGGTCGCGCCGGCCTGGATGAGGGCCACGCCACCACCGGGGACGATGCCCTCCTCGACGGCCGCCTTCGCGTTGCGCACGGCGTCCTCGATGCGGTGCTTGCGCTCCTTGAGCTCCACCTCGGTGGCCGCACCCGCCTTGATGACGGCCACGCCGCCGGCGAGCTTGGCGAGGCGCTCCTGCAGCTTCTCGCGGTCGTAGTCGCTGTCGGTGTTCTCGATCTCGCGACGGATCTGGGTCACGCGGCCCTCGATCTGGCCCGCGTCGCCCGCGCCCTCGACGATGGTCGTCTCGTCCTTCGTGACGATGACCTTGCGCGCGCGGCCGAGCAGGTCGAGCTCGGTGTTCTCGAGCTTGAGGCCGACCTCCTCGGTGATGACCTGGCCGCCGGTGAGGATCGCGATGTCCTGCAGCTGGGCCTTGCGACGGTCGCCGAAGCCGGGGGCCTTCACGGCGACCGACTTGAAGATGCCGCGGATCTTGTTCAGCACGAGCGTGGCCAGGGCCTCGCCCTCGACGTCCTCGGCGATGATGACGAGCTCCTTGCCCGACTGGATCACCTTGTCGACGACCGGCAGCAGATCCTTGATGTTCGAGATCTTCTGGTTGGCGATGAGGATGTACGGGTCCTCGAAGACGGCCTCCTGGCGCTCCGGGTCCGTGACGAAGTAGGGGTTCAGGTAGCCCTTGTCGAAGCGCATGCCCTCGGTGAGCTCGAGCTCGGTGCCGAACGCCTGGGCCTCCTCGACCGTGACGACGCCCTCCTTGCCCACCTTGTCGATGGCCTCGGCGATGAGCGCGCCGATCTCCGGGTCGGCGGCCGAGATCGACGCGGTGGCGGCGATCTGGTCCTTCGACTCGACCTCCTTGGCGTTCGCGAGCAGCTCGTCCGTGACGGCCTTGACGGCCTTCTCGATGCCGCGCTTCAGGCTGATCGGGTCGGCACCGGCCGCGACGTTGCGCAGGCCCTCGCGCACGAGCGCCTGGGCGAGCACGGTCGCCGTCGTCGTGCCGTCACCGGCGACGTCGTCGGTCTTCTTCGCAACCTCCTTGACGAGCTCCGCGCCGATCTTCTCGTACGGGTCGTCGAGCTCGATCTCCTTGGCGATCGAGACGCCGTCGTTCGTGATGGTGGGAGCGCCCCACTTCTTCTCGAGCACGACGTTGCGACCGCGCGGGCCGAGCGTCACCTTGACGGCGTCGGCCAGCTGGTTGAGGCCGCGCTCGAGGCCGCGCCGGGCCTCCTCGTCGAAAGCGATCATCTTTGCCATGTGTGTGTCGTCCCTCCCGGACGTAGGCGTATGGGTTTAGCACTCAAATCCTGCGAGTGCTAACGCCATTCTGGCACTCGACCCCAGGGAGTGCAAGCCGCGTGGCGCGGGCTCCCGGCGCGCGGGAACGCCCCGGAACCGAGGGGTCCGGGGCGTTGCGGGATGAGGGAGGGTCAGACGGGGCGGACGGCCTCCGCCTGCGGGCCCTTCTGGCCGGTTCCGACGGTGAACTCGACGGCCTGCCCCTCCTCGAGCACGCGGAAACCGCCCATCTCGATGTTGGAGTAGTGGACGAAGACGTCCTGGCTGCCGTCGGCGACGGTGATGAACCCGTACCCCTTCTCGGCGTTGAACCACTTGACGGTGCCCTGGGTCATGCTGGAACTCTCCTGGTGCTGCGGGGGATCGACAGCGACAGCGTAGCCACGCGGCCCCGACTCGGGAACGCCGTCAGGGGAGGTTTGACACGGACGATTCCGAACGTTTACTCGACGGAAACACGATCCAGGCCGAGGACGACGGTGACGACCTTGCTGGCGGGATCCGCATACGCGTCGCTCTCCTCGAGGCGTCCACCGCCCAGCGCCTCCGCGACGCCCGCCGCGGCCGCCTCGTGCTCGGGCGCGGCGTAGTAGACGACAGTCTCGGGGATGTCCGTCGCGCTCGACGCGCTCGCCGACACGTCGGCGTCGCTCCAGCCCGCGTCCACGAGCTCCTCCTTGGCGCGCTGCTCGATCCCCTGCGATGCCGTGCCGTTCAGGATGAGCACCTCGTAGGAGGGATCGACGACCGCCTCGACCGAGGGAACGGGGTCGGGACCGGCCGCGACATCGGGCTGCTGCTGCGAGAGAGCCAGGAACGTCACCACCCCCACGCAGAAGAGCACGACCGCGCTGACACCGGCCCAGAGCAGCGCCACGCCCACCCGCAGGCGCGGGTTCTCCGCGCGGTGCGCGCCGACGCGGTCGCGCTGTCCCGGCACGTCGTCGAAGCGATCGCGGGGGTACGTCTCGTTCGGCACCCGACGATGCTACCCGGCGCCACTTCGCCGTTTCTGGGCGCCGCTCCCGCGGTTCAGGCGTGCAGGGCCGCGCGGCGCGCGAGGCGCTCGTCGCGCACGCGGCGCAGGCGCTTCACGAGCAGCGGGTCGTGCTCGAGCGCCTCGGCGGTGTCGATGAGCCGACCCAGCAGCTGGTAGTAGCGAGCGGGCGTCATGCCGAGGGTGGCGCGGATCGCCTCCTCCTTGGCACCCGCATGCCTCGTCCACTCCGCCTCGAAGGCGAGGATCGCGCGGTCGGTCTCGGTCAGTGCCACGTCCTCCACGGTAGGCGGCGTGCTCGGGTCGCCCGGGAGGCGCACCGCACGGGCGACGGATCGGCCGGGGACCCCTACGGCGTGCGCTCCTCGATCCACGCGCCCAGCGGGTCGGCGGCGGCGATCACCTCGCCGTCGAGAGCGAGCGCGAACCCGTCCCAGCCCTCGGGATCGGGCCGGCGCGTCCACGCGTCGTGCAGGCCGGGAGCGTCGAGCGTGATCCAGCGGGCGTCGAGCGCCCGGATCTGCCGGATGAGGCGCTCCCGCGCAGCGCGCGGCACGTGCGGCAGCACGCCGGGGGTCGTCACGACGAGGGTCGCGCCGGCGGGCGCCCGAGCCGCGAGCGCCTCGAGCGCGCCCGGCGCACTGGCGTCGCCCGCGACGAGCAGGGGCGGGTCGGCGGCCGCGATGTCGAGGGCCGCCTCGATGCGCGCGGCCCTGCCCCGCTCCCCCGGCCAGACGAGCCCCGTGATCCAGTCGCGGTCGGCGGGGTCGGACGCGTCGCGCGGGGCGGGGTCGATGCCCGCCCGCCACACGATCTCCGGCAGTGCCCCGGGCACGGGCGTCCCACCGCGCAGCACGCAGTCGAGCACGACCGAGGCTCCGCTGCCCACCTCGCGCACCGATCCGTCGTCGCTGCGGAAGCGGTACGCGTAGCGATCCGGGTAGAGGCACAGCCCGGCCGACGCGCCGATCTCGAGCAGCGCGATCGGCCCCGGTACGCGCTGCAACGCGTACAGCAGCGGCGCGCACCGCCCCGGCTCGTTCGTCTGGATGCCGCGCGCCGCGCACTCGGCGACCACGCGATCCGCGTGCGAGAGGACGAAGCGCGCCCACGCGTCATAGTCACCCTCGGCGGCGCCGAGCATGCGCGTCACGGCGAAGACGAGCGGCGGCTGGCGGTGGGGCGGGTCCAGCCGCGCGAGCACCGCGGCCACGGCCTCGTCGGCGGCCACGCCCGCCGCCCACTGCGCGTACAGCGCGCTGCGGCCGGGGGCCTCATCCCGCGCGAAACGGGCGTAGCGCTCCTGCACGGCGGCGACCTCGGGATCCATGCGTCACAGTCTGCCTCTCACGCGCCCGGCACCCCCGATCCGCGTACCCTTGAGGCATGGCCTACGAAGTGCAGAAGTCCGAGGACGAGTGGCGCGCCGAGCTCGGCGAGGAGCAGTACGCGGTGCTCCGCGGGGCGGCGACCGAGCGCCCGTGGACGGGCGAGCTGCTGGATGAGGAGCGCGCGGGCATCTACGCGTGCGCGGCGTGCGGCAACGAGCTGTTCGTCAGCGGCACGAAGTTCGACTCCCACTGCGGCTGGCCGAGCTTCTACGAGTCGGTGCGCCCCGAGGCCGTGGAGCTGCTCGAGGACACGAGCCACGGCATGGTGCGCACCGAGGTGCGCTGCGCGAAGTGCGGATCGCACCTGGGGCACGTCTTCCCCGACGGCTTCGGCACCCCCACCGGCGACCGCTACTGCATGAACTCGATCGCCCTGGACTTCACGCCCGAATCGTGAGCGCCGCCAGCGCCGGCTCGGCGCATCCCGCCCGCGACGCGGTGCGCGCCCGGCGCTCGTACTCCAAGGTGACGGACGAGGCGCCCACCCGCGCGGAGCTGCTGGAGCTCGTGGCCGCGGCCTCGCGCGTGGCGGATCACTCCGGCCTGCGCCCGTGGCGGCTCATCGAGCTGCGCGGCGCGGATCGCGAGCGACTGGGCCGCGCGATCGCGAAGGCGCAGGACGAGCGGGAGCCCTCGACCAAGCCGCTGCGCGCGCCGCTGCTGATCGCGATCGTCGCGTGCATCCGCCCGAGCGAGAAGGTGCCGGCGTGGGAGCAGGAGGCCGTGGCCTCCGGCGTCGCCCACACGCTCAGCCTGCTGCTCGACGAGGCCGGATGGGGCGTCATCTGGCGCACCGGCCACTACACGCGCAGCAAGGCCGTGGCGAAGGCGCATCGCCTCGAGAAGCACGAGCGCCTGCTGGGCTGGCTCTACGTGGGCGGCAAGCCCGAGGGCGAGCGCGGCGGCCACCGCAAGACGATCGACGCCGAGGCGTTCCTCACTCGGCTGCCGGAGTAGCCGGCGCGCCGGCCGCGTGGCGCCGGCGCCAGCGCACCGACGCGATCACGACGCCGATCGACGCGAGCGCGACGGTCGTGGCGGACTGCCACGCCGCGGCGGGCGCCTCGGGCGGCCAGATCGCGTCGAGCACGACCGATCCCAGCAGCTGGCCCAGCACCGAGGCGAGCCCGAACAGCAGCACCCCCGTGCGCGCGACGAGCGCGGCGCTCATGAAGATGTACACGCAGCCGATCGGGCCGCCGAGATAGAGCCACGGCGCGGCGGGCAGCGGCTCCGGGGCGCCCACCACCCCGACGTGCACGAGGGCGGCCACGGCCAGCACCGCCGTGCCCCCGACGAAGTTCACCGTCGTGGCCGCGAGCGCCGATCCGACCGCCGCGCGCAGCCGGCCGTTCGTCGCCTGCTGCCACGCGACGGCGAAGCCCACGAGCAGCGGCAGCACGAGCATCCACAGCGGGGCGCGCGAGACCGCGTCGCCGCCGAGCGAGAACGCGACGGCCACGAGCGCGAGCGCCGCGCCGATCACGCGCGGCATCGTCACCGCCGTGACGCCCGCGGGCCCGTAGCCGATGCGGTCCACGACGATCCCGATGAGCGTCTGCCCCGCGACCATGCCGACCGTGAACAGCGAGACGCCGATGATCGCGACCGTGAGGCCCTGCGTCGCGACGGTGAGGGCGCCGGCCGCGCCGCCGATGAGCATCCACCACGGCGCGGCGCCCGATCGGACGGCCGCGAGGAGCGAGCGGCTGCCCGCGCGCCCGGCGGGCAGCAGCGCGCTGAGCACGAGCAGGATCGCCAGCCCGCTGCCGAAGGAGATGACGGCGGCGACGAGTCCGTCGTCGAGCGCGACGCCCAGCTGCGCGTTGATGCGCGCCTGCAGGGCGGCGAGCACGCCGACCGCGACGGCGCCTCCGATCGCGAGCACCGCCGGCATCCAGGAGCGGGCGGCGGGAGGAGCGACGGTCACCGATCAAGCCTACGCCCGCATCCCGCCCCGCCTGCCGCGTCGGCGACCCTCGCCCCGGCAACCCCTCGGCCCGAGCCCCGGCAACCCCTCGACGCGCGCCCCGGGCGGCGGTTAGCCTCGGGGCATGGGCGGGCCGAGCGCGAGCATGGTGATCCTGGGAGCCGGGGGCGATCTGACCGAGCGGCTGCTGCTGCCGGGACTGGCGAGCCTGCTGGTGCGCCACGACTACGAGGTGCAGGTGATCGGCGCGAGCACCGGCGAGAGCAGCGACGACGACTGGCGCCGGCTGATCGCCGACAGCTTCGCGAAGGTCGAGGGCGGCGGCGACGGCCCGCCCGACATCCTCGAGTCGGCCACCTACATCCGCGCCGACGCGACGAGCGCCGACGATCTGCGACGCGTGCTCGCGGAGTGCCGCCACACCCCCGTGATCTACTTCGCGCTGCCGCCGAGCGTGACGATCTCCGCCTGCGAGGCGCTGCGCGAGGTCGATCTGCCCGAGGACACGAGGCTCGCGCTCGAGAAGCCGTTCGGCACGGACCAGGCCTCCGCCCGCCGGCTCAACCGGCTGCTGGCGCAGCTCGTGCCGGAGACGCAGATCTACCGCATCGACCACTTCCTCGGCATGTCGATGGTGCTGAACATCCTCGGCATGCGCTTCGCGAACCGGATGTTCGAGGGCGCCTGGCAGCGCGAGAGCGTGGAGCGGGTGGAGATCGTCTTCGACGAGACGCTGGGCCTCGAGGGCCGCGGCGGCTACTACGACGCGGCCGGCGCACTCATCGACATGCTGCAGAGCCACCTGCTGGAGGTGATGGCGCTCGTCGCGATGGAGCCGATCCCCCGCCTGGACGAGGTAGAGCTGCGCTCGAACATCGCGCAGGTGCTGCGCAGCACGCGCGTCGCGGATCCGGTCGCCGACAGCCGGCGGGCGCGGTACACCGCCGGCAAGGTCGGATCGCGCGAGCTGCCGTCGTACGCCGACGAGGAGGGCGTCGACGCGAGCCGCGAGACCGAGACGCTCGCCCAGATCACGTGCGAGATCGACACGCCCCGGTGGCGCGGCGTGCCCTTCGTCCTGCGCTCGGGCAAGGCGATCGCCGCGGACCGCACGACCGTGACGGTGCGGATGCGCCCCGTCGAGCCGATCGAGGGCCTGACGGGCACGCCGCGCCCGGACGAGATCACGATGGACCTCATGACCGGCGACGTCGCGCTGGCGGTGACGATGAACGGCAGCGGCGACGCGTTCACGCTCGAGCAGAGCGTGCTCGAGACCGAGAAGAAGCCCGGCGACCTGCTCCCCTACGGCCAGGTGCTCAAGGGCATCCTCGACGGCGACCCCCTGCTGTCGGTGCGCGGCGACGTGGCCGAGGAGTCGTGGCGGATCGTCGAGCCGATCCTGAAGGCCTGGCGCGACGGCCGCGTGCCCCTCGAGGAGTACCCGGCGGGCTCAGCCGGCCCCGGCTGGGACACCGACGACACCTGAGCCCGCGGATCGCGGTGATCGTTATCTCCGCGTCCCTTCGGCCGCTGACGTTCAGCAGCCGTTCCGGTGCGACCTCATCCCGCGCTTCGAATTCAGCCGCGTCACTCGTGCTCGGATGATCCCGCCGAGCGCGCCGACCACGGTGAGCGTGCTCACCGCCGCGAACGACGCCAGGTAGATCCACGCGCCGCCCAGGTTGGCGCGCTGATCCGGCCGGCTTGCAAGGCCCACCCCGATCGCAAGGCAGACGGCGAGCGTCGTAGCCACTAGGACGTGTTGCTAAATCCATTGCAGAGCGGCGGAGAGGCAGATCCCTGCCGCGTATGACCGGGCGGTCTTGTCGTAGCGGGAAGCGAGTCCGCGCCACTGCTTCACGAAGTTGAAGCACCGCTCGACGACGTTGCGGCCCTTGTAGCGCTCCCGTTGGTCATCGCCGAAGTCGATCGGACGGCCCGGCCGCTTGCGACGGTGCGCGATCTGGTCGTCGCGTTCGGGGATCGTGGCCTTGACGCCGCGCTCGCGCAGCCAGGCCCGGTTCTTCTTCGACGGGTAGCCCTTGTCCGCGAGCACCCGGTCCGGTCTCGTGCGCGCGGGCCCTCGGCCGGGGATGTGGATCTCGTCGAGTACGCAGGTGAACATGCTCGTGTCTGCGACCTGCCCGCCAGTGAGGACGAACGCCAGCGCCCGGGCCTTCCCGTCGCAGACGAGATGGATCTTCGTCGTCAAACCACCCCGTGACCGGCCGATCGCGTGGTCAGGAGGCTCTGGCCCGGACTTCTTGTAGTTCGACGGATCCCCCTGTGACCCGGGGCAAGGTCGCGCCATGCTGATGGACACGCGCGATCGAGGAATCCACCGACACGACCCAGTCGATCTCGCCAGCGAGCGACGCCCGCTTCTGCACGTGGGTGAGCAGGTCCTCCCAGACGCCGTCGCTCGCCCACCGGCGGAAGTTCTTGTAGATCGTGTTCCAGCTCCCGAACCGATCGGGGAGGTCTCGCCACGCCGATCCCGTGCGGAACCGCCACGCGGTCGCCTCGACCACTGTGCGCCGATCCACCGGAGGACGGCCCCGTGTCCTCGCCGGCGGGAACACGTCCCGGATCAGCTCCCAGACCTCGTCCGTGATGACATCTCGCGACACGACTCAAGAATCACCCGAAGGCTCCACACCCACATTTAGCAACACGGCCTAGGGCGTGTCTCGTAACTTTCGGGTGATCGTCGTCTGAGACTTGGGGTGTGTCGCGTACTCAAGTTCTCTCGGACGTTGCGTGGGCTCGGATCGAGCCGTTGATGCCGAAGGCGTCGCCGAGGGGTGGGCGGCCCTTCAGTGATCACCGGCCGATCGTGGAGGGCATCATCTGGCGCTTCCGGACCGGCTCGCCATGGAGGGATGTGCCAGCTGAGTTCGGTCCCTGGCAGACGGTGTGGCGTCGTCACAGCGAGTTGAGCAAGGACGGCACCTGGGACAGGATCCATGCCGAACTGCTCGCCGACGCGGACGCTGCGGGCGAGTTGGTGTGGGATGTGAGCGTGGACTCCACGGTGAACCGTGCGCATCAGCACGCGACGAACCTCCCTCGCGACACAGGGGGCTGAATCGAATTACAGAAATCCACGCGAAGAGCCGCCCGATCATGCGATCGGCCGGTCACGGGGCGGATTGTCGACGAAGATCCATCACCTCGTCGATGGCAAGGGCGGCCCGCTGGTCGTGCTCGTCGGCCCCGGGCAGGCCGGTGACGCACCGATGTTCCCGATCCTGATGAGCCACCTCCGCGTCGCCCGCCGCGGGCCCGGCAGACCCCGCACCAGACCCGACCGCGTCCGCGGCGACAAGGCCTACTCGTCTCGCGCTATCCGGCAGCACCTGCGCGATCGCGACATCGTCTCGGTCATCCCCGAGCCCTCCGACCAGCAAGGGCACCGCAAGCGACGCGGCTCCCGCGGCGGCCGACCCGTGACCTACGACCGCCACGACTACAAGGGCCGCAACGTCGTCGAACGCGGTTTCAACGAAGACAAGCAATGGCGGGGCCTGGCCACCCGCTACGACAAACTCGCCCGCAACTACCGCGGCGGAGCAGTCCTGAGAGCCATCACCATCTGGCTCAAACGGTTATGAGACACGCCCTAGGTGGATGCCGTCCGCTCGCTTCAGGCCTCCGACGGCCGCGACGGCGACAACCGTCGTCACCGCTGCCGCAAGTCCCGCCAGCGTCAGGCCGTGCCCGTCCAGCCGACCGCCGACTCGAGCCAGTTCGGTTCGCCGCAGCTGTAGCCAAGCGGCGCGAACCCCCACAGCTTCGGCTGCATGCAGCGTTCGTTGAGCGCGTGAAGGAAGAACGCACCCAGCGATGCGCCGGTGGGGATGAGAATGCCTGTGAGCAGCGCGAGCCACCCGGCCCGGATCAGGACGCTCGAAGCCGCGGTTGTTGCGGTGATGCGCCAGAAGGTGCCGGCTGAGGGGCTCGAACCCACGACCCCCGCTTTACAAGAGCGGTGCTCTACCAACTGAGCTAAGCCGGCGCGGGATCCATCCTAGGGTGCCCGCCGTCGGCCTCACTCGGACGGCGTCGCGCTCTCGGTCGGCGTCGGGGTGGGCGTGGGCGTCGACAGGTAGGCGTCGCTCTCGACCGTGAGCACGAACTGCGTGAACTCGGCCGGATCGTCGAGCGACCCGACGTACACCTCGCCGTCCACGAGGATCAGCGGGGCACCCGTGAGCGTCACGTCGTCGGTGCCGGGAAGCGATCCGTCCAGCGCCTGGGCCGTCGTCTCGCGCGCCCAGTCGAGGTACGGGGCCAGCTCGATGCACTCGCGCACGTTGCGCTCGTTGGCGGCGCCGGCCGCGACCGCCAGGTCGGCAAGCTGCTCGTCCGTGTATCCCGCGGTGCCCGGCTCGGGCTGGTCGAGCAGCAGCGCGTGGTTGAACGACGGGAAGGCGTCGGGCGCATGGGTGGCGACGCACGCGGCCGCGGCGACCGCACGCTGCGAGTACTTGGTGCCGTTCGACTTGGGGGTCAGCAGCGCGACGGGGTGGTAGCTGAGCGAGACGGTGCCGCCCTCCACCCAGCGCGCCAGGCGCGCGGCGTTGGCGCGCTCGAACTCGCCCGACTCGGCCGAGAGGTAGTCCACGTAGACGCGGATCTGCACCGGCTCGGTCTCGGGCGTCTGCTCCGCCTGCTCGGTCGGCGTGGGGGTAGGTGTGGGCGTCGCCTCAGCCGAGGCGATCATGGCGGACAGGTCGCGGCCGTTCACCGAGAAGCCGCCGTCGACGAACCCGGCCGGGACCCGGGTCTCCGAGGTCACCTCGGGCACGACCGTGTTCGTGATCGCGATCGCGGCCGCGGCGACCACGGCGAGCGCGCCCACGCCGATGCCGGCGCGCGTCAGCAGGCGCCGTCGCGTCTGCCGCGCGGAGACCTGCTTCGCCTTCGCGCGCAGCGCCTCGCGGCGGTTCACCTCGGCGGGCGTCTCGGCTGCCTCCCGAGCGTCCGGCGCCTGGGCGGGGTCGACGGGCTCGCCCTCCGGGCGCTCGTCCGGTGCCGGCGCGTTCGACGTCTCGTCGTTCGACATGGTCCTCCCTCGCCGCGGGTGCGGCCTCCACAACCTTCCAGAGGATAGTCCCGCGGCCTGGGAATGCGCTCCTCCGGCTCTCCCCGGCCGCCTCCGCATCGCGCCGCGCTCGTCCTGGCCCGCCGCGGATTCTCCCCAGGCGACACGCCCGCATGCCATACTGAGGGCGACCCAAAGGCGGGTCGCGGCGGGCACGCTCGCCGTTCCATTCACTACGGATCGTCCGGCACGTACCTGCCGGTGAAGGAGAAATGACATGGCATCCGTCACGTTCGACAACGCCACGCGCGTCTACCCGGGCGGCACGCGCCCCGCGGTCGACAAGCTCGACCTCGAGATCGGCGACGGCGAGTTCCTCGTCCTGGTCGGCCCCTCTGGTTGCGGAAAGTCCACCTCGCTGCGCATGCTCGCCGGCCTCGAAGAGGTCAACGACGGCCGCATCCTCATCGGCGACCGCGACGTCACCGATGTGCCGCCGAAGGACCGCGACATCGCGATGGTGTTCCAGAACTACGCGCTGTACCCGCACATGACCGTGGCGGAGAACATGGGCTTCGCGCTCAAGATCGCCGGCGTGAACAAGGACGAGCGCGCCAAGCGCGTGCAGGAGGCGGCCAAGCTGCTCGACCTCGAGCCGTACCTCAACCGCAAGCCGAAGGCCCTCTCGGGTGGTCAGCGTCAGCGTGTGGCGATGGGCCGCGCGATCGTGCGCGAGCCGCAGGTGTTCCTCATGGACGAGCCGCTGTCGAACCTCGACGCCAAGCTGCGCGTCCAGACCCGCACGCAGATCGCCTCGCTCCAGCGCCGCCTGGGCGTCACCACGGTGTACGTCACGCACGACCAGACCGAGGCGCTCACGATGGGCGACCGGATCGCCGTGCTGAAGGACGGCGTCCTGCAGCAGGTGGGCACGCCGCGCGACCTCTACGAGAAGCCGACGAACGTGTTCGTCGCGGGCTTCATCGGCTCGCCGGCCATGAACCTCTTCCCGGCCGACATCGCCGAGGGCGGCATCCGCTTCGGTTCGAAGGTCGTGCCGGTCGAGGCGGCGGCGCTCGCCAAGGCGCACGGCTCCGAGGTCACGGTCGGCGTCCGCCCCGAGGACATCCAGGTGGGCCCGGCCACCGGCGAGGGCCTCGAGGTGATCGTGGATCTCGTCGAGGAGCTCGGCGCCGACGGCTACCTGTACGGCCACTCGGAGATCGAGGGCAAGCGCACCGACATCGTCGCGCGCGTCGACGGCCGTACGCACCCGAACGCCGGCGAGAAGGTCACGCTCACCCCGGTGCCGCACCACGTGCACGTGTTCGACATCGAGACGGGTGCGCGTCTGACCGAGGCCGCGGTCACCCCCGCGGTCTGATCCGGAACGAATCACGACGGCGCGGGTCGGCCCCATGGCCGGCCCGCGTCGCGGCGTCTTGACAGGACTGGCGATGCCCGATTCCCTCCGCATCACGGCGAGCGAGATCGACCCCCAGCTGCTCGCGCTGCCCTGGCGCACGCCGCTCGAGGAGTGGCCCCGCGAGCACATCGTGCGGCTGCCGAAGGGCATCTCGCGCCACGTGGTGCGGTTCAGCGAGCTGTCGGGCCAGGTCGTCGCCGTCAAGGAGACGACGGAGCACATGGCGCGCCGCGAGTACGAGATGCTCGGCGCCCTGCAGCGGCTCGACATCCCCTGCGTGCGCCGCGTCGCCGTGATCGCCGGGCGCACGACGCCCTCCGGCGATCCGCTGCCCGCCGCACTCGTGACCGCGCACCTGAGCTTCTCGATGCCATACCGCGCGCTGTTCACGCAGACGCTGCGCCCCGACACGCTCACCCGCCTCGTCGACGCGCTGGCGCTGCTGCTCGTGCGCCTGCACAACGTGGGCTTCTACTGGGGCGATGTCTCGCTGTCCAACACGCTCTTCCGCCGCGACGCCGGCTCGTTCGCCGCGTACCTCGTCGACGCCGAGACGGCCGAGCTGCACGAGGGCGCCGGGGGCACGGAGCTGAGCGAGGGCCAGCGCGAGCACGACCTCGACCTGGCGCGCACGAACATCGCCGGCGAGATCATGGATCTCGCCGCGAGCGGGCGGATCGACGAGGATGTCGACGCGGTCCGGATCGCGGACGGCATCGTCTCGGCGTACCGCTCGCTGTGGGCCGAGCTGACGGCGCCTGAGTCGTTCGACATGTCGGAGTCGTGGCGCATCACCGAGCGCGTGCGGCGCCTGAACGAGCTCGGCTTCGACATCGGGGAGATGGCCATCCAGACGGCGCCGGACGGCGCGCACATCTCCATCACCCCGAAAGTCGTCGACGCGGGGCACCACCAGCGCCGCCTGCTGCGGCTGACCGGCCTCGACGTGCAGGAGAACCAGGCCCGCCGCCTGCTCAACGACCTCGACGAGTACCGCGTCCGCACGGATCGGGGCGAGGACGAGGAGGAGATCGCCGCCCACGAGTGGCTGACGCGCGTGTTCGAGCCCGTCGTCCGCGCGATCCCCATCGAGCTGCGCGCCAAGCTCGAGCCGGCCGAGGTGTTCCACCAGGTGCTGGAGCATCGCTGGCTCATCTCCGAGCAGCGCGAGCAGTGGGTGCCGCTGGCCGAGACCCTCTCGAGCTACATCGAGAACGTGCTGCGCCACCGCCGCGACGAGGCCACGATCATGGGCCCGCCCACCGAGGCCGTCACCGCCCCGCAGGGCACGATGTCGCCCGAGCGCGACTGGCGAGACACCGTCTGACGCGGTGCCCGCGAGACAGCAATTGCGCGCCGAGACCGTGGCGTGTGCACGCTGTCTCGGCGCGAAAATGCTGTCTCGCTGAGAGGGACCGCTACTGCTGGGACGCGCGGGTGGTGGCGATCTGGTAGAGCGCGACCGAGGCGGCGATGCCCGCGTTGAGCGACTCCGTGGCCGCCGAGATCGGGATCGACACCACCTGGTCGCAGTTCTCCGTCACGAGGCGCGACAGGCCCTTGCCCTCGCCGCCCACGACGACGACGATCGGGCGGTCGGCCAGCTGCAGCTCCGGCAGCGACACGTCGCCGTCGCCGTCGAGCCCCAGCACGAACACGCCCTGCTTCTTGAGGTCCTTGAGGGTGCTCGTGAGGTTCGACGCCATCGCCACGGGGATGCGCGCCAGGGCGCCCGCGCTCGTCTTCCATGCGGCCGCGTTCACGCCGGCCGAGCGGCGCTGCGGCAGGATGACGCCCTGGCCGCCGAAGGCCGCGGCCGAGCGGATGATCGCGCCGAGGTTGCGCGGGTCCGTCACGCCGTCGAGCGCGACGAGCAGCGGCGTCTCCCCCGCGTCGACGATCCGCTCGAGCAGGTCCTGCGGGTGCGCGTACTCGTACGGCGGCACCTTGAGCGCCACGCCCTGGTGCACGCCGTCGAAGCCGGCCATGCGGTCGAGCTCGGGGCGCGTCACCTCGAGCACGGGGATCTCGCGCTTGCCCGCGATCGACAGCATCTCCTTGACGCGGTCGTCCATCTCCACGCGCTGCGCGATGTAGAACGTCGTGGCGGGGATGCGGGCCCGCAGGGCCTCGAGCACCGAGTTGCGGCCCGTCACGTACTCGTTGTCGTCGTTCGGGCGGCGCTGCGGGGTGCGACCGGCGACCGGCCGCTTCGCCGCGGCGCGCTCGGCGAGCGCCTTGGCCTTGTGCGCCTTGTGGTAGGGGCGGTCCTCCGCCTTGGGCGTGGGTCCGCGGCCCTCGAGCGACTTGCGGTTGTGACCGCCGGTGCCCTTGGTGGGACCCTTCTTCTTGCCCCTGCTCGCGCCGGGGCGTCCGGGCTTAGCCATCGATGCTCCAATGTGTGCCGTCTGGTGTGTCTTCGAGGGCGATGCCGGCGGCGGCGAACGCGTCGCGCAGCCGATCGGCGGTGCCCCAGTCCTTCGCCGCGCGCGCCTCGGCGCGCTGGGCGATGAGGGTGGTCATGAGGGTGTCGAGCGTCGCCTCCGCGGCGCCCGATGCGCCACCCTCGCGCGCCGGCGCGTCGAGACCCAGGATGCGCAGCATGCCGATGACGCCGCCGAGCGCGCCGGACACGCCCGCCGCGTCGCCCGCGTCGAGGGCCGTGTTGCCCTCGCGCACGGTCTCGTGCACGACGGCGAGCGCCTGCGGCACCCCGAGGTCGTCGTCCATGGCCGCCTCGAACGCCGCCGGCAGCGGTCCGCCCGCGTCGGCGGCGATCCCGGCCCGCTCGGCCCGGGCGAGGAAGCCGTGGATCCGGTCGAGCGCGGCCGCGGCCTCGTCGATCGCCCGCTCGGACACGTCGAGGCTGGATCGGTAGTGCGCGGCCAGCAGCGCGTAGCGCACGACGTGCGCGGGCCGGGCGGCCAGCAGGTCGCGCGCGAGCGTGAAGTTGCCGAGCGACTTGGACATCTTCTGGCCCTCGACCGTGACGAGGCCGTTGTGGATCCAGTACCGGGCGAACGGGTCGCCCGCGGCGTGCGACTGCGCGAGCTCGTTCTCGTGATGCGGGAAGCGCAGGTCGAGGCCGCCGCCGTGGATGTCGAACTCGGCGCCCAGGTAGCGCCGCGCCATCGCCGAGCACTCGATGTGCCAACCGGGGCGGCCGGGGCCCCACGGCGACTCCCACGACGCGTCGGCTGGCTCGTCGGCCTTGCGGCCCTTCCACAGCGCGAAGTCGTGCGGATCGCGCTTGCCGCGCGGATCGGCGTCGGGGGCGTCGTCCATGTCGTCGACCGATTGGCGGGTGAGGGAGCCGTACTCGGGCCACGAGCGCACGTCGAAGTACACGTCCCCCGCCGCGGCGTACGCGTGGCCGCGCGCGATGAGCTCCGCGATGAGCTCCTGCATCTGCGGGATCGAGGCGGTGGCGCGAGGCTCGTACGTGGGCGGCTGGATGCCGATGGCAGCATATGCCGCGTCGAACTCCCGCTCCATGCGGTACGCGAGCGCCCACCAGGGCTCGGCGTCGCTCGCGTTCGCGAGCACCTTGTCGTCGATGTCGGTGACGTTGCGCACGAACGTCACACGGCCGTACCGGTGCTCGAGCCAGCCGCGCAGCACGTCGAATGCGAGCGCGCCCCGCAGGTGGCCGACGTGGGGACCGGACTGGACCGTGGGCCCGCAGACGTACATCGTGACGTTCCCCGGGTCGAGGGGCGCGAAGTCGCGCAGCGCCTGGGCGCGCGTGTCGTAGAGCCGGAGAGTCACCACACAAGACTACTGACCGCCCGCTGAACGTTACGGTCGGGGCACGGCGACACAGATCCGTCGCACGCGTGGGATAGAACGGTGTGGTGCCCGTGATCGCCGTCCTCGCCGCCGCCGTCCTCTTCGGCACGACGGGCACGGCGCAGGCCCTGGGCCCCGACGGCACCACGCCGTTCACTGTCGGCGGGTCGCGGCTCGTCATCGGGGGCACCGTGCTCGCGGCGCTCACGGCCGCCGCCGCGTGGCTGCGGCGGCGCCGCTCGCCCGGCGACGCTCGCCCACGGCTCACGGCGCGGCCCGCCGTGCTCATGGCCGTCACGGCGGTGTGCCTCGCGGCATACCAGCCGCTGTTCTTCCTCGGCACCGCCCGCAACGGCGTCGCCGTCGGGACCGTCATCGCGCTCGGCTCCGCGCCGGTGATCGCCGGCGTGCTCGAGGGCGTGCTGCACCGCCGCGTGCCGAGCGCAACCTGGATGTCCGCGACCGGGCTCGCGACGGTCGGCGTGATCCTGCTCGGCGTGGGAGGCGGCGGCCGGGTCGCGGCCGATCCGCTCGGCGTGCTCGGCTCGATCGGCGCCGGCGCCTCGTTCGCCGTGCTCGCGGTGGCGCAGCGCCGCCTGCTCGACGACGGCTGGCATCCGTTCACGGTGGTCGGCGCGATGGGCGGCGGGTCCGCCGTGCTGGCGATCCCGCTGCTGCTCGGCGGCGACCTGTCGTGGCTGGGCGATCCGCGCGGTCTCGTCATGGCGGTCTGGCTCGGCATCGGCACCGTCACGGTCGCGTACGCGCTGTTCACGTGGGGGCTTGGCGGTCTCAGCGCCGCCGCGGCGGCGACCCTGACGCTCGCCGAGCCGCTCACCGCGAGCGTGCTCGGCCTCGCCGTGCTGCGCGAGCAGCTGGCCCCGCTCGCCGTCGCCGGCCTCATCCTGCTCGGTGCCGGCCTCGCGCTGCTGGCCTGGGGCTCGCGCCCTCCCCGCGACCCGAGGCCGATCCCCCTCGAGGCCTGAGCGGAATCAGGCGGGCAGGAGCAGGGCGACGGCGAGCGCCTGCACGCCCTCGGCTCGGCCCGTGAAGCCCAGGCCGTCGGTCGTCGTCGCCGAGACGGAGACCGGCGCGCCTCCCAGCGCGCGCGACAGCGCCGCCTGCGCCTCGGCGCGGCGCGCGGCGAAGCGCGGGCGCTGCGCCTGCACCTGCACCGCGACGTTTCCGATCGTCCATCCGGCCTCGCCGAGGAGGCGGTGTGTCTCGGCGAGGAAGGCGTCGGCGTGGGCGCCGGCGAACTCCGGCCGCTCGGTGCCGAACCGCGAGCCGATGTCGCCGAGGCCCGCCGCCGACAGCAGTGCGTCGACGACGGCGTGCGCCACGGCGTCGCCGTCCGAGTGCCCCGCCAGCGCCGGCTCCCCCGGCCACTCCAGGCCGGCGAGCCAGAGCGTGCCGCCGTCCGAGAAGGCGTGGACGTCGGTGCCCAGACCCACGCGCGGCGCCGCGAGCGCGGGAGCCGCGTCCGACGATCCCGACGCTCCGGAGACCGTCGCGCCGTCGCCCATCACGATGCCGCCACCGCCGACCGGCTCCACCGGCGAGTCGGCCACGAGCGCGCGCGCCCGCTCCAGATCGGCGGGCGTGGTGATCTTGAAGGCGAGGGCGTCGCCCTCCACGGCCGCGAGCGGATGCCCCGCCTCGGCCACGAGCGCGGCGTCGTCGGTGAACTCGCCGTCTGCGGCGGCGTACGCCGCATCCAGCACCTCGCGGCGGAACCCCTGCGGCGTCTGCGCCGCGCCGAGCTGCGCGCGGTCGACCACGCCGGTGATCCGCTCGCCCTCCACGCGCTTGATCGTGTCGATGACGGGCAGCACCGGCACCGCTCCCCAGCCGGTGCGCTCGATCGCGTCGATCACGCGGTCGAAGACGGCGGGCGGGGTGAGCGCGCGCGCCGCGTCGTGCACGAGCACGATCTCGATGCCCGGCAGCACCCGCGCCAGTCCCGCGGCGACCGACTCCTGGCGGGTCGCGCCGCCCGGCACGACCGACACGAGCTGCGCGCGATCGCCGGCCGCCTCCGTCGCGTCGGTGAGCGCCTCGCCCACGCGATCGGCGGGCGCGACGACCACGACCTGGGCGAGCGGCCCGGCGAACACCCCGCGCAGCGCGTGACGCAGGATCGTGTGCCGGTCGAGCCCCACGAACGCCTTGGGGGCTCCCGCACCCAGGCGGGTTCCCGATCCGGCGGCGACGACGATGACCGCGATGCGCGGCGCGAGGACTTCGGTCACCCCATAAACGTACCGCCGGGTGCCCTTGCGGACACCCGGCGGTATGGTCTGGATCGCGTCTCGCGCGAACCGCGACGGCTCAGGACGCGAGCACCTCGTCGAGGAGGGCGGCCGCCTTCTCCTCGTCGATCTTCTCGGCGAGCGCGAGCTCGCTCGTCAGGATCTGGCGGGCCTTGGCGAGCATGCGCTTCTCGCCGGCCGAGAGGCCGCGGTCCTGGTCGCGGCGCCACAGGTCGCGCACGACCTCGCTCACCTTGATGACATCGCCCGACGCGAGCTTCTCCAGGTTCGCCTTGTAGCGGCGCGACCAGTTGGTGGGCTCCTCGGTGAACGGGGCGCGCAGGACCTCGAAGACCTTGTCGAGGCCCTCCTGGCCGATCACGTCGCGGACGCCGACCAGGTCGACGTTCTCGGCGGGGACCTCGATGACGAGGTCGCCCTGCGTGACGTTCAGCTTGAGGTAGACCTTCTCTTCGCCCTTGATCTTGCGAGTCTTGACTTCGGTGATCGTCGCGGCCCCGTGGTGGGGGTAGACGACGGTCTCGCCAACCTCAAAAAGCATAGATTTATATCCTTTCGGCGTTCTTCAGGATATCACAGCCCGGCATGCACTAAGGTTCCGCCGCTCCCAGCCGCGCCCCGCGAGCTCCCCATCCTGACGGGGCCTTCCGCGCGACCCTCTAGACTGAACGACAGGGCCCGCCGTCCGGCGGCTGTCCCGCACCACCTGGAGGATCCGTGAACTCGCGCACTCTCGCGTCCCTCGCTCTCGGCGGCCTCGTCGTGCTCGGCACGGCCGGCTGCGCCGCCATCACCCCGCAGGCGACGACCATCGACTACTCCCCCTCCGACGGCGTGAACGTGCCGCTGCCGGAGGACTCGCCGGTCGAGATCCTCAACGCGCTCGTCGTGACCGACGAGGACGGCCGTGACGGCGGCTTCGTCGCGACGATCGTGAACACGAGCGACGCGCGCGCGACCGTCTCGCTCGACTGGGGAGGTGGCGCCGGCGAGCTGACGGTGCCCGCCGAGTCGAGCGTCAGCCTGGGCGTGGACGAGGAGCCGCTGCTCCTCGAGAACATCGACACCCCGGCCGGCGCGACCGTCCCGATCGTGTTCAACGCCGGCGGCGAGCCGATCGAGACGCAGGTGCAGGTCTTCGACGAGACGCTGGAGTACCTCGAGGGCCTCGCGCCCTCCGAGTGACCGGCCGCACACGACGAAGGCGCCCACCGCGAGAGCGGGGGCGCCTTTCTCGTGCCGGCACGCGATCCGGTCAGGACGCCTCGAAGCGGTAGCCGAGGCCGCGCACCGTCACGAGCATGACCGGCTCGCTCGGATGCTCCTCGATCCGCGAGCGGATGCGCTTGATGTGCACGTCGAGCGTCTTCGTGTCGCCGAAGTAGTCGCTGCCCCACACGCGGTCGATCAGCTGCCCGCGCGTGAGCACGCGGCCCGCGTTGCGCATCAGCACCTCGAGCAGCTCGAACTCCTTCAGCGGCATGCTGATCGGCTCGCCGTCGATCGCGACCGTGTGCCGGTCGATGTCGAGCGTCACGCGCCCGCCCTGCAGCACGCGCTCCTCGAGGTCGGCCTCGTCCTGCTGCGCGCGGCGCAGCACGGCGCGCATGCGCGCGAGCAGCTCGCGGGCCGAGTAGGGCTTGGTCACGTAGTCGTCGGCGCCGAGCTCGAGGCCCACGACGATGTCGATCTCGCTGTCCTTGGCCGTGAGCATGATGATCGGCACCCCGGACGTGGTGCGCACCTGGCGACAGACCTCCGTGCCCGGCATGCCGGGCAGCATGAGGTCGAGCAGCAGGATGTCGGCGCCGCGCTCGCGGAAGGCCGTCAGCGCGGCGTCGCCGTCCTCCGCGATCTCGACCTCGAAGCCCTCCCTGCGCAGCAGGTACGCCAGCGGATCGGCGAGGTCCGGCTCGTCTTCGACGAGGAGCACGCGAGTCATGCTTTCTCCTTCTTGGGGGAACGGCCCGGCTTGCGGGCGACGGGGGCCGGGCGGGCCTCCGGATCGGGCGCCGGGGGGTCCGTCCGCGGCAGGCGGATGGTGAACGTCGAGCCGCGATCGGGCTGCGACCACAGCCGGATCTCGCCGCCGTGCCGCGAGATGGCGTGCTTGACGATGGACAGGCCGAGGCCCGTGCCGCCGGTGCGACGCGAACGGGCCTGATCGGCGCGGTAGAAGCGCTCGAAGATGCGCTCCTGGTCGGCCTCGGAGATCCCGATGCCCTGGTCGGTCACGGCGATCTCGACGGCCTCCTCGTCGGCGCGCACGCCGATGCCCACGCGCGAGGCGCGCGGCGAGTAGGCGATCGCGTTGGCGATGAGGTTGCCCACGGCCTCGATGAGGATCTGGGCGTCGCCGCGCACGAACACGCCGCGGTCGCCGCCGCGCACCAGCTCCACGCCCGCGGAGTCGGCCTGCACGGCGTTGGACTCGACGGCGGCGGTGACGACCTCGTCGATCGCCACGTCGCCGATGTCGGTGAGCTCGTCGGCGGCCTGCAGCCGCGACAGGTGCATGATGCGTCCCGTCAGCTGCCCGAGCCGCTCGGCCTCGGCCGTGAGGCGCGCGGCGAAGCGGCGCACCTCGTCCGGCTCGTCTGCGGCGAAGTCGATCGCCTCGGCCAGCAGGGTGATCGCGCCGACCGGCGTCTTCAGCTCGTGGCTCGTGTTCGCGACGAAGTCGTGGCGCATCTGCTCCAGGCGCTCGCGCTCCGACAGGTCGCGCGCGATGAGCAGGTACCAGCGCTCGGTGATGCGCGACATCCGCGCGGAGATGAGGCGCTCCTGCCCCTTGAGCGATCCCGTGCGCAGGCGCATGGACTCCACGGCCGTGCCGGCCGCGCGCGCGGTCTTGAGCAGATCGCGCAGGGCCTGGGTGGCCAGCGGCGTGCCCGCGTGGAAGCCCAGCGCACCGGCGGGCAGCGAGACCTCGACGACCGTGCCCGACGCGTCGACCACGGCCGCGGCCTCGTCCATGGCCGCGAGGACGGCGGTGAATCCCTCGGGCAGCGCGCCGCGGTGCTCTCGCACCAGGCGCTCGCGCACGCGCATCGCCCACACGACCAACAGCGTGATCCCGCCGCCGATGAGCGCGCCCAGAAGCAGGGCGAGCAGCACGAGCTGCGTGGAATCCATGCCCACAGCGTAGAACGCCGCGCGCGGACGAGTTCACCGGATGTGCACCTGGCAGTGGCCCCGCGGGCGAGTGTTCCCAGCCGTGTCACCATCCGTTAACCTTCGCTGACGAGAATCGTGAGCGGTGCGCATGCGGAGGTCTCCGCGCGTGCCGGCACACGACCCGAACGAAAGGTCCCCACCGATGCGCGAAGTCTTCCACCAGTCCCTCGAAGAGGTGCAGTCGCGCCTCGTCGAGATCGCGGAGCTCGTCACCGTCGCGATCGACAAGGCGACCAGGGCGTTCGGCACGAGCGACGTCGCTCTCGCCGAAGAGGTCATCGCGGGCGACGCGCTGATCGACGAGAAGTCGCTCGCGCTCGACGAGCTGGCCGTCGAGATCCTCGCGATGCAGCAGCCGGTCGCCCGCGACCTGCGCATCGTCGTCGCGGCGCTGCGCACGAGCGCGTCGCTGGAGCGCATGGGCGACCTCGCCGAGCACATCGCGCAGCTCGCCCGCATGCGCTACCCCGAGCGCGCCATCCCGAAGGGGTTCAAGAGCACCTTCGAGCAGATGGGCGCCCGCGACGTCGAGGTCGCGCGCCAGCTCACCGAGCTGCTGCGCACGCAGGACATCGCGATCGCGGCCGCGATCCGCGACGCGGACGACGAGATCGACGAGCTGCACGCCTCGGTGTTCGAGAAGGTGCTCAGCGCGCAGACCGCCGCCGACACCGCCGCTGTCGTCGACGCCACGCTGGCGAGCCGCTACCACGAGCGCTTCGCCGACCACGCGGTCGGCGTGGCCAAGAAGATGGTCTACCTCGCGACCGGCGACTGGAGCGGCTCGGGCGACCTCGCCGCCGGCGACTGGAGCGACGGCGGCGAGCAGCAGCAGCCCGGGGCCTGACCCCCGCCCGCAACGCGGAAGGCGCCGCCCCCTCGGGGAGCGGCGCCTTCCGCGTTGCGGGGCCGGGTGCTACTTCTTGCCCTGCGCCGCCACGGCGGCGGCACCGGCGGCGGCGGCCTCGGGGTCGAGGTAGCGGCCGGGACCGGTGGGCTTCATGTCCTCGCCCAGCTCGTAGACGAGCGGGATGCCGGTGGGGATGTTCAGCGCGGCGATCTCGTCGTCGCCGATCCCGTCGAGGTGCTTCACGAGGCCGCGCAGCGAGTTGCCGTGCGCCGCGACCATGACCGTCTTGCCGGCGCGCAGGTCGGGCACGATCTCGCCCTCCCAGTACGGCAGCATGCGGTCGATGACGATCTTGAGCGACTCGGTCGCCGGCACCTCGCCGTCGATGCCCTGGTAGCGGGGGTCGTCGGTCTGCGCGTACTCGTCGGCCGGGTCGATCGCAGGCGGCGGCACGTCGAACGAGCGGCGCCACTCCATGAACTTCTCCTCGCCGAACTCGGCGAGCGTCTGCGCCTTGTCCTTGCCCTGCAGCGCGCCGTAGTGACGCTCGTTCAGGCGCCACGACCGCTTCACGGGGATCCAGAGGCGGTCGGCCGCGTCGAGGGCGATGTCGGCGGTCTGGATCGCGCGGCTCAGCACCGACGTGTGCAGGATGTCCGGCAGCACGCCCTGCTCCTTGAGAAGCTCGCCGCCGCGCCGCGCCTCGGCCCGGCCCTTCTCCGTCAGGCGCACGTCCACCCATCCGGTGAAGAGGTTCTTCTCGTTCCATTCGCTCTGCCCGTGGCGGAGCAGGATCAGCGTGTACGTCATGATGCCCATGCTAGGCCGTGAGGCCGTCGCACACCCGCCCGTTCGGCTTCCGTTCACCGACGACTGGGCAGGATGGTGCGGTGCGCGCGGGGACTCAGGTGATCGGTCGCCCGACCCGCGGCACCACCGGCACGAACCGGCTGCGCCGCGTCGACCGCTGGATCGCGCAGCTGCCGTCGCTGCGCGCCGCTGCCGATCCGCTCGTGGTCGACCTGGGCTACGGCGCCAACGGCGTCACGACCCTCGAGCTCGAGGCGCGCCTGCACCGCACGGGGGCCGGGGCGAGCGTGCTCGGGCTCGAGCTCGACCCGGAGCGGGTGGCGACCGCGCGCGATCAGCTGGAGCGCACGCGGCGCGGCGAGACGGTCTTCTCCCCCGCCGCGCGCGTCGCCTTCGCGCGCGGCGGCTTCGAGGTGCCGGCGCCGCGGCGCCCCGCGGTGATCCGCGCCTTCAACGTGCTGCGGCAGTACGACGAGGCCGACGTGCCCGCCGCGTGGGCGCAGATGGCCGCGCGACTCGCGCCGGGCGGCGTGCTCGTCGAGGGCACGTGCGACGAGAACGGGCGCGTGGCCTCGTGGGTCGACGTCGCGGCCGACGGGCGCCCGCTGCGATTCACGGTCTCGCTTCGGCTGCGCGGGCTGGAGCGCCCCTCGGTCGTCGCCGAGCGCCTGCCGAAGGCGCTCATCCACCGCAACGTGCCGGGCGAGCGCGTGCACGCCTGGCTCGCGGCGCTCGACGCCGAGTGGGAGCGCGCCGCCGGCCACGCGGTGTTCGGGCCGGTGCAGCGCTGGCTCGCGATGGCGGCGGCGCTGCGGGCCGCGGGCTGGCCGGTCGAGGGCACGCGCGCCCGCTGGCGCCTCGGCGAGCTCACCGTGCCGTGGAGCGCGGTCGCGCCCGCCTGAGGCGACCCCGGTCTCCTCCCCGGCTCAGACGCGCGGGATGGCCCGCGCCGCCGCGTCGCGCGGCTCGCCCGCCGCGACGAGCAGGTCGACGACCATGGGACGCAGCGAGGCCACGACGTTCTGGTCGCCCAGACGCGCCCGCGGCAGCAGGGCGGCGGGATCGAGCGTGCCCGCGATGGCCCGCAGCGCGTCCCGGGCCTCGAGGTCGCGATCCGGATCGTCCACCGCCGCCGCCACGAGCGCCGCGGCGCGCTGCACGGAGGCGAGCACGTCGGCCAGCTCGGGGCGCGGCTCGCCGTCGTCGACGGCGTAGTGCACGCGGCGCGCGACGACGCGCAGGTTGCGCGTGGCGAGATCCATCGCCTGCTGCATCGCCTGCAGGCGCGCCAGCTCCTGCCGCCGGCCGCGCAGGAACGGCGACATGCGCGAGATGGCCTGCCCCGACTCGAGCGACGACGCCCAGACCTGCACGGGCTGCTGCAGCTCGCGCGCCCGCGACAGGCCGCGCTCGGCGCGCAGCCGGTCGCCGCGGCGCAGCCCCTGCACGACCCGCGCGAGCGCGTGGTCGAACTCCTCGAACACCTCGCGGGCATCGCGCACCACCGCCCGCATCGGGTTGCGCGGCAGCAGCGAGGTCACCACGAGCGCCAGCGCGCCGCCGATCGCGCCGTCGAGCAGTCGCTCGCCGGGGTACTGGCCCAGCGGCAGCATGAACGCGATCGCCGTCTGCACGGCGGCGGAGATCGGGAACTGCGGCGACGGCGACAGGAACCGGCCCACGGCGAGCGTGACGGCGAGCGCGATCGCGAGCTGCCACCATCCGGGGCCGAGGGCGAGCAGCAGCACCTCGGCGATGGCGATGCCCGTGAGCATGCCGGCCACGGTCTGCAGCACCTTGGACGGCCGCGCGTCGCGCAGCAGGCCGAGGCTCGAGATCGTCACGGTGGCGGCGAGCAGCGGCGTCTCGTGCCCCAGCAGCACGTGCGCGAGGACGAACGCCGCGGTCGTGGCCGCGACGATCTGCACGATCGCGATCCACGAGTCCCTCAGCCGCACGAGGCCGGCCCGCGGCCGATAGCCGGAGTGCCACCGCGTGGGCACGATCTGGGTGAGCGGATCGGATTCGGCCACGTCTCGAGGCTATCGGCCGCGTGTGACGGGAAGGTGTCGCGCGGCGCTCAGCGGTCCTGGGCGAGCGGGCGGCGGGACAGGCGGGTCAGGCGCGGCACGTCGGCGGTGGCGCCCGCGTCCGCCGGGACGATGATCTCCTGCGCCGCGGCGATCCGAACGCCCTCGGCCTCGACCTCCAGCGCGGCGTCGCCGGGCGTGCGGCGCGAGACGAGCGCGAGCGCGATGGGGCCGAGCTCGTGGTGCAGCGCCGCGGAGGTCACGTGCCCCGCCTCGGTCTCGCCCGCGTAGACGGCGGAGCCGGGCGCGGGCAGCACGCTGTCGGAGCCGTCGAGGTGCAGCATCACGAGCCGGCGCGGCGGGTGGCCGAGGTTGTGCACCTTCGCCACGGTCTCCTGGCCGCGGTAGCAGCCCTTGCTCAGGTGCACCGCCGTGCGCAGCCAGTCGGCCTCGTGCGGGATCGCGCGCTCGTCGGCCTCGCCGCTCCAGCGCGGACGCCACGCGGCCACGCGCAGGGCGTCGGCGGCGATCGTGCCGGCCAGCGGCAGGGCACGCACGGCGTCGGCCGCATCGACCGGCACGATGGCCTCGCACCACGCGCGCTCGGCGCCGGGGTGCTCGGCGACGGCGGCGTACTGCCATCCGCCCGGCGTCACGCCGCCCCACGGATCCGCCCACACGACGTCGGCGGCCTCGCGCACCGCCGGCTCGGCCGACCCTCCCGGCACGTATCCGACGACGAGCAGGTCGTCGCGGGCGGCGACCTCTACGCGCGAGCGGAAGCGCATCATGGTCAGCCACTTCGCGAGGCCGGGGGCGTCGGGGGCGTCGGCGATGAGCCACGTCGTCGCACCGTCGTCCACGACGGCGGCGGCGTGCTCGATCCGGCCCTGCGGGTCGAGGATCAGCAGCTCGGTGCTCTGCCCCGGCGCGAGGGCCGCCACCTGCTGCGAGGTGATGGAGTCGAGCCAGCTCAGGCGGTCCTCGCCCGAGACGCCCACGACGGCGCGGTCGCCGAGCGGCGCGGCCGCCTCGCCGCGCGCGAGGGCGCGCTGTTCGCGCATCGGATCGCCGTAGTGCGTGCGCACCCACTCGGGCGCGTGCTCGGCGATCCCGGCGCGCAGCGGGTCGACGGCGGCACCTTCGTCCATCACTGCACCTTGGCCAGTCGCGCCGAGGCGTGCGAGCCGAGCTCGCGCCCCAGCGCCGCGATGTCCCACGCCCACAGCAGGTGGCCGTCGACGAGGCCGTACATGCGCGTGGCCGCCGCGTAGGTCTTCGTGCTGGCGGAGCGCATCACGGCGTCGGTGCCGAGGTCGATCCGCGGGCCCTTGACCTCGCCGACGTAGAGCTCGCTCACGCCGTCGGAGTGCACGAGCGACACCTCGATGTCGAACCCGCCCTCGGCGTTGCGCAGGGTCTCGACGTCGTCGGCCGTGCGCGGCGCGGCGTCCTCGAGCGCGGGCAGCAGAGCGGGGCCGGCGTCGGCCGCGACGGCGGGGCGCGCGAGGCGCCAGAACCCGGTCTCGGCGTTCAGCCGCTGCGAGGGGCGGTCGCCGTCGGCGGCGAGCAGCGCGGTGGCCGAGTAGTTGAGGTAGCCGCCGCCGTCGTGGCTGAAGCTGACGCGGTGCGTGAACTCGCCCTGGTAGCGGGTGTCACCGACGGCGTAGTCGATGACGCCGCTTCCCTCCCACACGCCGAGGAGCCAGGACAGCGGGACGATGTCCGCCGGAAGGTCGGTCGGGATCTCGATCATGGTGCCTCCAGCGTATCCGCCCAGGCACGGCGAGGGGCCGGTGCCGGGGCGCCGCACCGGCGCCGCGCGGACCGGCGGCGGGTCAGCGCTGGCCGCGGAAGAGGTTCACGATGACCGCGCCCGAGATGAACGCGATCGCCAGGCTCGCGAGACCGAGCAGTCCGACGAAGAACAGTTCGAGGGCGACGAGATCCATGCCCCCACTCTACTCCGTCCCGCCCGCCGCCCCGTTGCGCCGCCCGGACGACGACCGTTGCGCTGGTCGCTTCATCTCCGCGCCTGCGGCGCTCCGTTCAGCAACCGATGAGGCACAGCTCAACAGAAACCGATCACGGTGCGAGCGAAGCGAGCGTGCGGCCGCCGAT
>NZ_JBMDJT010000013.1:0-68870 GCF_057809335.1 Microbacterium sp. FG3
TCCCGTCGCCGCCCCCGTGGCGGAGCGCCCCGCCGCCGTCGCGCCGCCGGTCGCGATGCCGCATGCCGGCGCGGATCCGCAGGCCGAGAGGGCGGCGGAGCCGAAGCCGGCCGAGCGGGCCGCGGAGCCCAAGCCGGCAGCCGCGCCGCCGGCCCTCGACGAGGTCCCCGGCGCCGGGTGGGCGACGGTCGCGCCGGGATCCGCGGCGCCCGCGGCCTCGCCGGTGCCGCCGGCTGCGGAGCCCGGACAGCAGGCCGCGGACGCGCCGGCCCCGCAGGCCGACGCCGCGGCGCCAGGCGGGAACCAGCCGCCCGCGCCCCCGGCTCCTCCCGCGTCCGAGCCCGCGACCGAGGCGGTACCCGAGGCGCCGGGCGCCGCGGAGGCTCCCTCCGGTGGGGCGCCCGCGCCGCTCACGCTCGAGGCCATCCGCGCGGCCTGGCCGCAGGTCATGGAGCGCCTGCGCGACGCGGCGCCCGAGAGCGCCCGCCTCGTGGCCGTCTCGACCGTGGCCGAGGTGCAGCCGGGCGACGTGCTCATGATGTCGTTCCCGAGCCATGGCGCGATGAACGGCTTCCGCGGGGCGGCGAGCGACGACCTGCGCACCGCGATCCTCGGCGTGCTCGGCGTGCGCGTGAAGTACCGCGCCAGGGTCGACGCGCCGTCGGACGACGTGCCGCCGCCGCCCGACGACGACCCCGATCCGGGCCCGGACGACGAGCCCGCCGGCCCCGCCGCGCCGCCGCGGCAGTCCGCCTACGCGGCCCCGCCCGCCGCGGGGTGGGCCGTGGCGCCGATCCCGGGATCGATCGCCCCGATGGCCCCGCCGTCGCTGGCCGTCGACGACGACCCGGAGGAGGTCGCCGCGGGCGCGCGCGTCGCCACGCTCGAGCGCGATGGCGCCGTGATGCCGGACGAGCCGCCGGTCGATGCCGACGACGAGCCGCTGCCGGAGCGTCCCACGGTGCAGCGCCGCCAGGTGCTCGTGCCCGAGGGCGTCGAGCGCCGCGGCGAGGCCGTGGTGCGCCAGATCCTGGGCGCCCGGTTCCTGCACGAAGAGCCCTACGAGCCGCCCACGCGGTTCGCCTGATCCGGACGGACCCCCGCATGTACGACGGCATCGTCCAAGAGCTGATCGACGAACTCGGCCGCCTTCCCGGCATCGGGCCCAAGTCGGCCCAACGCATCGCCTTCCACATCCTGCAGACGCCCTCCTTCGACGTGTCGCGCCTGTCCGAGCTGCTGCGCGAGGTGCGCGAGCGCGTGCGGTTCTGCGAGATCTGCGGCAACGTGTCCGAGCAGGACCGCTGCGCCATCTGCCGCGACCCGCGCCGCAATCCCGAGCTGATCTGCGTGGTCGAGGACGCGAAGGACGTCTCGGCGATCGAGCGCACGCGCGAGTTCCGCGGCCTGTACCACGTGCTCGGCGGCGCGATCAGCCCGATCGCGGGCGTGGGTCCCGACGACCTGCGGATCGCGCAGCTGATGCAGCGCCTCGCCGACGGCACGGTCCAGGAGGTCATCATCGCGACCAACCCGAACCTCGAGGGCGAGGCGACGGCCGCGTACCTCAGCCGCCTGCTCGCGTCGATGCAGATCCCCGCCTCGCGCCTCGCGTCGGGCCTGCCCGTCGGCGGCGACCTCGAGTACGCCGACGAGGTCACGCTGGGCCGCGCCTTCGAGGGCCGCCGCCGCCTCTGAGCGCGCCCCGGCCGGATCGCCGGGCCGGCACCACCGAATCGCACCCCTAGGATGGACGATCAGGCGCACCCGTCCGCGCCGGATCACCGGGAGTTACACGTGGCCCTGATCGTGCAGAAGTTCGGCGGCTCGTCCGTCGCCGACGCCGAGAGCATCAAGCGCGTCGCCAAGCGCATCGTCGACACGCGCCGCGCCGGCCACGACGTGGTCGTCGCCGTCAGCGCGATGGGCGACACGACCGACGAACTGCTGGACCTCGCGAACCAGGTGGCGCCGGTGCCGGCGCCGCGCGAGCTCGACATGCTGCTCTCCAGCGGCGAGCGCATCTCCATGGCGCTGCTCGCGATGGCGATCCACTCGATGGGCTACGAGGCCCGCTCGTTCACGGGCAGCCAGGCGGGCATGATCACGACGGCCGATCACGGATCCGCCCGGATCGTCGACGTCACCCCGGTGCGCCTGCGCGAGGCGCTCGACGACGGCGCGATCGTCATCGTCGCCGGGTTCCAGGGCTTCAACCGCGACACGCGCGACATCACCACGCTGGGACGCGGCGGCTCGGACACCACCGCGGTCGCCCTCGCGGCGGCCCTGGGCGCCGACGTCTGCGAGATCTACAGCGACGTCGACGGCATCTTCACCGCCGACCCGCGCGTCGTCCCGCTCGCGCGCAAGCTCGACCGGGTCTCGGCCGAGGAGATGCTCGAGCTCGCCGCGAACGGCGCGAAGGTGCTCTACATCCGCGCCGTCGAGTACGCGCGGCGTCACGGCGTGCTCATCCACGCCCGATCCACGTTCACCTCGAACGACGGCACGTACGTGCTGGGCGAGGGGATGACCGATCCTCGCCTCACCGAAGGAGCAGACATGTCCGACGCCATCGGAATGGAAGAGCCCGTCGTCACGGGTGTGGCCACCGACCGCAGCCAGGCGAAGGTCGCCGTCGTGGGCGTGCCCGACGTGCCCGGCTCGGCCGCCGCGATCTTCACCCTCGTGGCCAAGACGGGCGCGAACATCGACATGATCGTGCAGAACGCGCAGTCCGCCCAGCCGGGCCGCACCGACATCTCCTTCACCCTGCCCAAGCAGCAGGCGGTCGACGTCGTCAAGGCGCTCGCGGCCGAGCGCGACGCGATCGGCTACGAGAACCTCGTGCACGATGACCAGGTGGGCAAGCTCTCGGTCGTCGGGGCCGGCATGCGCACCCACTCGGGCGTCTCGGTGACGCTGTTCGAGGCGCTCAGCAGGCACGGGATCAACATCGACATGATCTCGACGAGCGAGATCCGCATCTCGGTGATCCTGGGCGAGAACGAGCTGGACGAGGCGGCGCGCGCCGTGCACACCGCGTACGGGCTGGACGGCGACATCGAGGCCACCGTCTACGCGGGTACCGGCCGGTAGGGGCGGGTCCGGGGCGCGGGGCGTCCGGGTAGAATCGACCAACCCCGCGCTCGATCAGAGGAACCGCCATGACCCGCATCTCCGATTCTGGACTCTCCGTCGCCGTCGTCGGCGCCACCGGACAGGTGGGCGGGGTCATGCGCGAGATCCTGGCCGAGCGCGCGTTCCCCATCCGCGAGCTGCGCTTCTTCGCGTCGCCGCGCTCGGCGGGCACCGCGATCGAGTGGAACGGCCACACCGTCGTCGTCGAGGACATCGCCACCGACGACCTCGGCGGCATCGACATCGCCCTGTTCTCGGCGGGCGGCGCGGCGTCGAAGGAGCACGCGCCCCGCTTCGCCGCCGCCGGCGCCGTCGTGATCGACAACTCCAGCGCGTGGCGCATGGATCCCGAGGTCCCGCTCGTCGTGGCCGAGGTGAACCCGCACGCCGCGGCCGACGCGCCCAAGGGGATCATCGCCAACCCCAACTGCACGACGATGGCGGCCATGCCCGTGCTGAAGCCCCTCGACGCCGAGGCGGGGCTGGAGCGGCTGATCGTCTCCACGTACCAGGCCGTGTCCGGATCCGGCCTGGCCGGCGCCGAGGAGCTGCTCGACCAGGTGGAGGGCGTGCTCGCGCAGGGCGACACGCTGCGGCTCGTGCGCGACGGCTCGGCCGTGGACTTCCCGGCGCCGCAGAAGTACGTCGCGCCGATCGCGTTCGACGTCCTGCCCCTCGCCGGCAACCTCGTCGACGACGGGCTGAACGAGACGGACGAGGAGAAGAAGCTCCGGAACGAGAGCCGCAAGATCCTCGAGCTGCCGGGCCTCCGCGTGGCCGGCACGTGCGTGCGCGTGCCCGTGTTCACCGGCCACTCGCTGAGCATCAACGCCGAGTTCGCGCGCGAGCTCACGCCCGAGCGCGCACGCGAGATCCTCGCCGACGCCCCCGGCGTGGCGCTCGAGGAGGTGCCCACGCCGCTGCAGGCGGCCGGCAAGGACCCGAGCTTCGTCGGCCGCATCCGCGCCGACCAGTCCGCGCCCGAGGGCCGCGGCCTCGTGCTGTTCGTCTCCAACGACAACCTGCGCAAGGGCGCCGCCCTCAACGCCGTGCAGATCGCGGAGCTCGTCGCCGCGCGGATCGGCGTCGCCGCGGCCTGACGCCGATCGGCGCCGCCTCCGCGAAGGAACGGCCGTTCTTTCGCCGCGGGCGTGGTCCGGGGCCTCCTGGCGCCGCCGTAGGATTGTCTGGTGAGTGAAACTGTCGATGTCGTGCTCATCGGCGGCGGCGTCATGTCCGCCACGCTGGGCACTCTCCTGAAGGAACTGCAGCCCGACTGGAAGATCGTGGCGTTCGAGCGCCTCGGCGAGGTCGCGCAGGAGAGCTCCAACCCCTGGAACAACGCGGGCACGGGCCACGCCGCCCTGTGCGAGCTGAACTACATGCCCGACGCGGACGATCCCGCCAAGGCGATCGGCATCAACGAGCAGTTCCAGCTCAGCCGCCAGCTGTGGGCATCGCTCGTCGAGCGCGGCATCCTCGACGCGCCGTCGACCTTCATCAACGCCACGCCGCACATGACGTTCGTGCAGGGCGAGAAGGACGTCGCCTACCTGAAGCGCCGCTACGAGACGCTCAAGGAGCAGCCCCTCTTCGCCGGCATCGAGTACAGCGAGGACTCGCGGGTCATCAACCAGTGGGCGCCGCTGCTCATGCAGAAGCGCCGCAAGGGCGAGCCGTTCGCGGCCACGCGCGTGCCGTCGGGCACCGACGTGGACTTCGGCGCCGTCACGCGGCAGCTCTTCGCGCACCTCGTCGAGGGCGGGCTGGATCTGCGCCTCGACACCGAGGTGAAGAAGCTCAAGCGCGCCGAGGACGGCACATGGGAGGTGCGCTACCGCAACCGCGTGGGTCGCACCCCGGGATCGCTCAAGGCGCGCTTCGTCTTCGTGGGCGCGGGCGGCTGGGCCATCAAGGTGCTGCAGTCGGCACGCATCCCCGAGATCAAGGGATACGGCGTGTTCCCGATCGGCGGGCAGTTCCTCAAGACGACCAAGCCCGAGCTCGTCGCCAAGCACCGCGCGAAGGTCTACTCGCAGGCCGCCGTGGGCGCCCCGCCGATGTCGGTGCCCCACCTGGACGCGCGCATGGTCGACGGCGAGGGATCGCTGCTGTTCGGCCCCTTCGCCACGTTCAGCCCGAAGTTCCTCAAGACGGGCAGCATGCTCGACATCGTGCAGCAGGTGCGCCCGAGCAACATCGGCTCGATGCTCAAGGTGGCGGTCACGAACCTCGACCTCGTGAAGTACCTCGTCACCGAGCTGCTGAAGACGCGCGCGAAGAAGATCGACAGCCTGCGCGAGTTCGTGCCGGACGCCGACGGCGCCGACTGGGAGCTCATCCAGGCCGGTCAGCGCGCCCAGGTGATGAAGGGCGGCAAGCTGCAGTTCGGCACCGAGGTGGTCGCGGCGGCCGACGGATCGATCGCCGGTCTGCTCGGCGCCTCGCCGGGTGCCTCGACGGCCGCGCCGATCATGCTCGACGTGCTGCAGCGCTGCTTCCCCGACCGCTTCGACGCGTGGAAGCCGCACCTGCAGGAGCTCATCCCCACGTTCGGCACGACGCTCAACGGCGACGCGCAGGCGGCATCGGCCTCGATGTCGACCACGGCCGAGAAGCTCGGCCTCCCCGCCTGACGCGCTTCCGGCGCCCCGCCGCCGTCGGACGACGGGCGGCTGCGGTGGTCGCTTCATCTCCGTGGCCTGCGGCCGCTCCGTTCAGCAACCGATCGGATCAACCCCACGGTTGCTGAACGAAGATGAAGCGACCACCGCAACTCCCGCGCGCAGCGGCCGCCGGGGGCTACTCGCGCGGCTGATCGCGCAGCTTCGGCAGGGGCTGCGTCTCGATCTCGGCGTGCTCGGCCATCTCGCGCCGCTCGGCGAGCGGGAACGAGACCTTGAACGTGGCACCGCCACCCGGGGTGTCCTCGACCGTGACGGAGCCGTGGTGCGCCTCGACGATGGAGGCGACGATCGCGAGCCCCAGGCCGCTGCCACCGGTCTCGCGGGCCCGCGACGTGTCGGCGCGCCAGAACCGCTCGAAGATCTGCTCGCGGATGGCCTCGGGCACGCCCTCGCCGTGGTCGACGACGGCGATCCATCCCATGTCGTGGGCGGGATCCACCCCCACCTCGAGCTCGATGGGCGAGCCCGCGCGGCTGTAGCGCCGGGCATTGCCGAGCAGGTTGGTCACGACCTGGCGCACCTTGTTCTCCTCGCCGAGCACGATCGGCGGCAGGGCCACCATCCGCGCACGCGGCTCCGAGAAGTCCATGGCCGGAACGTCGTCGCCCGCCTCGGCGGCGGCCCGGCGCCGGCGCAGCCGGTCGATCGTCGCGGCCGTGACCCGCTCGATCGCCGATGTCGCGGGGTGGCGCCGCCGCTGCTCATGACCGCCCTCAGAGGGGCCCGCCTCCTCCGTCGACTCGCGCACAGTGGGGACGGGGCCGGTGAGCGCCTCGAGCGTGCGGTCGATCACCGTCACGGCGCGGGACGGATCGGCGGCGCGCGTGTCGAGCGCGAGGTCGCGCGCCACGCGGCGCAGGTCGATGGGGGCGATGTCGAGCTCGCGGCGCTCGTCGAGGCGCGCCAGGGCCAGCAGATCCTCCACGAGCACGCCCATGCGCGTGGCCTCCTTCTCGATCCGCTCCATGGCCCTGGCGGTGTCCTCGGGGGTCTGGATCGCCCCCATCCGGTACAGCTCGGCGTAGCCGCGCACGCTCACGAGCGGGGTGCGCAGCTCGTGGCTGGCGTCGCCGATGAACCGGCGCATCTGGCGCACGGTCGCGTCGCGCTGCGAGATCGACGCGTCGACGCGGTCGAGCATCGTGTTGATCGCCTGCTTCAGCCGGCCGATCTCGGTGGTCGGCTCGATGTCGGTCATGCGCTGGTGGAAGTCGCCGCCGGCGATCGCCATCGCCGTCGACTCCACCTGCCGGAAGCGACGGAACGTGAGCGTCACGAGCCAGCGCGTGCCGAAGGCGCCGGCGACGATCGTCATGAGCGCGACGAACGTGAACACGGCGAAGTAGGTGCGCACGACGCTGATGACCTCGGCGTGGGGCAGGGCGATGATCTGGCTGTAGAACGCGTTCTTCCCCGCGGGCTGGACGATCCCCACCGAGGCACGGAACTCCGAGCCGTCCGCCCCCTTCAGGCCGAATCGCTCCGAGGTGAGCGGCTGGGCCTGATCGAGCGTGAGCGTGTCGGGGAACTCGGGCGGCACGGCGTCGCTGCGCAGGCCGCCCGCCGAGGCCACGAAACGGCCGTCGGGGTCGTAGAGGGCGATGAAGTACTCGGTGCGCAGATCGTCGAGATCCCCCTCGCCCTCCGCGGCGTCGAGCACGCGCTCCGCCAGCGTGTCGCTCTGCACGCGCTGCACGACCGACTCGTCCACGTTCGACAGCAGGGCGCTGTAGAGCACGAAGGAGGTGCCGACGCCCGCGACGAACAGGCCGATCGCCAGCACGGCCACCGTGACGCCGGTGACCTTCGCCCGCAGGCTGATCCGCCGCCACCAGCGGGTGAGGGCGTCGGGTTCCTTGGACAGGATCGTGCCCTACGAGGCCTTGTCGACCTTGAGCATGTAGCCGAAGCCGCGCTTGGTCTGGATGAGCGGCTCCGCGGCGTGCGGGTCGATCTTGCGGCGGAGGTAGGAGATGTAGCTCTCGACGATGCCGGCGTCGCCGTTGAAGTCGTACTCCCACACGTGGTCGAGGATCTGCGCCTTCGACAGCACCCGGTTGGGGTTGAGCATGAGGTAGCGCAGCAGCTTGAACTCCGTCGGGCTCAGCTCGATCTGCGTGTCGCCCACGTACACGTCGTGCGTGTCCTGATCCATCGTCAGCTCGCCGGCGTGGATCACCTGCTCCTCCTCCTCGCTCTGCATGGTGCGGCGGAGGATCGCCTGGATGCGCGCCACGATCTCGTCGAGGCTGAACGGCTTGGTCACGTAGTCGTCGCCGCCGGCGTTGAGGCCCTTGATCTTGTCCTCGGTCTCGTCCTTGGCGGTGAGGAACAGGATCGGCGCGGTGTAGCCGGCGTCGCGCAGGCGCTTGGTGACGCTGAACCCGTTCATATCGGGCAGCATCACGTCGAGCACGATGAGGTCGGGCTCCTCCTCGAGGACGGCGGAGATGGTCTGCGCGCCGTTGATCACGGTCTTCACCTGGAATCCGGCGAATCGCAGGCTCTGCGACAGGAGATCCCGGATGTTCGGCTCGTCATCGACAACGAGGATGCGCGGTGCGGTCATGGCCCCATTATGTCGGCCGGATCGATGATCGGGCTGGAAATCGCGACGGATCGGCCGAAAGCGAACACGCGCGCTCTGTCGTTCAGGCAGCGGCGACGAGATCCTCGACGTCCAGGATCGTGTAGCTGTAGCCCTGCTCGGCGAGGAAGCGCTGGCGGTTCTGGGCGAAGTCCTGGTCGACCGTGTCGCGGGCGATGAGGGTGTAGAAGCTCGCCGTCTGCCCGTCGCTCTTCGGCCGCAGCAGGCGGCCGAGGCGCTGGGCCTCCTCCTGGCGCGACCCGAAGGATCCGGACACCTGGATCGCGACGGACGCGTCCGGCAGATCCACCGAGAAGTTCGCGACCTTCGACACCACGAGCACCGGGAGCGTGCCGTCGCGGAACGCCTGGAACAGCTGCTCGCGCTCGTCCACCGGCGTGGAGCCGGTGATCTTCGGCGCGTCGAGGGCCTGCGAGAGCTCGTCGAGCTGGTCGAGGTACTGGCCGATGACGAGCACCTGCTCGCCGGCGTGGCGCGCGATGATGTCGCGCACGACGTCGATCTTCGCCGGCGCGGTCGCGGCCAGGCGGTAGCGGTCCTCGTCGGCGCTCGCCGCGTACTCCATGCGCTCGTCGGCGGGCAGGTCGACGCGCACCTCGTAGCAGGCGGCCGGGGCGATGAACCCCTGGGCCTCGATCTCCTTCCACGGCGCATCGAAGCGCTTGGGGCCGATGAGGCTGAACACGTCTCCCTCGCGTCCGTCCTCGCGCACGAGGGTGGCGGTGAGGCCGAGGCGGCGGCGTGCCTGCAGGTCGGCGGTGAGCTTGAACACCGGGGCGGGCAGCAGGTGCACCTCGTCGTACACGATCAGGCCCCAGTCGAGCGCGTCGAGCACGTCGAGGTGCGCGTACTGGCCCTTCCGCTTGGACGTGAGGATCTGGTAGGTCGCGATCGTGACGGGCTTGATCTCCTTGACCTGGCCCGAGTACTCGCCGATCTCCTCGGCCGTGAGCGTGGTGCGCTTGAGCAGCTCGTCGCGCCACTGGCGTGCGGAGACGGTGTTGGTGACGAGGATGAGCGTGGTCGTCTTCGTCGCCGCCATGGCCCCCGCGCCCACGAGCGTCTTGCCCGCGCCGCACGGGAGCACGACGACGCCCGATCCGTCGGCGCGGAAGGTGTCGACGGCCTGCTGCTGGTACGGGCGCAGCGCCCAGCCGTCCTCGTCGAGCGCGATCGCATGCGGCGTGCCGGGCGTGTACCCGGCCAGGTCCTCCGCGGGCCAGCCGATCTTCAGCAGCTCCTGCTTGATGTGCCCGCGCGCCCACGCGTCGACGACGAACGTGTCGGGCGCCGGCTGCCCCACGAGCAGCGGCTGGATGCGCTTGTTGCGCGAGACCTCCGCGAGCACCGCGCGATCGGTCGACTTCAGCAGCAGCTCGCCCTCGGCGCCGCGCTCGATCGTGAGCCGGCCGTATCGGTTCACCGTCTCGCGGATGTCGGTGGAGACCGACGGCGGCACGGGGAAGCGGCTCCACCGGTCGAGCGTCTGCAGCATGTCGTCGGCCGTGTGGCCGGCCGCGCGCGCGTTCCACAGCCCGAGCCGCGTGATCCGGTAGGTGTGGATGTGCTCCGGCGCGCGCTCGAGCTCGGCGAAGACGGCGAGATCGTGGCGCGCCGATTCCGCGTCGGGGTGCGCCGCCTCGAGCAGCACCGTGCGGTCGCTCTGGACGATCAGGGGACCATCAGACATAGCGAACGAGTCTACCGCCGTGCGGTGAACGGGGCATCGGCTCGTGGGCGCACTCCGCCGATCGACGCGGGGCCGACATCCCTGCCCCGCGCGCTTACGCGCGGCGGACGGAGGCGATCGAGCGGATCGGCAGGGTGCGCTCGACGTCGGCGCCGCGGTCGAGTCCGCGCAGACGGCCGCCGCCCAGGCCGGTCGCCTCGAGCGTGAACTCGCGCGTCGAGCCGTCGGGGAGCGAGACCGCCACGATGAGGGTGGCCTTCTCGCGCACGGCGGCGTCGAGCTCGCGCTCCAGCCACGCGGCGTCGGCGTCGGCCGACTCCGACTCCCGCAGGCGGGCGATCAGCGGCGCGTAGCGGTCGGCGTCCGGCGCCTCCTCCGGCGCGAGCCGGTGCCGGCGCAGGGCGACCGCCTCGCCCTCCTCGTCGATGACGATGACGGGGTAGCGCGCATCGGCGAGCGCCCAGTAGACGGCGGCCCGGTCGGCGCGGGTGCGCAGCAGCCGGCCGTCGGGCACGAGGCCGAGCGCGCGCAGCGCCTGATCGACCGCGATGGTGTCGAGCAGCTGGTGGTCGCGGCTCGAGACGACGGTGTGGCCGGTCTCGGGATCCAGCGAGATGCGGACGAGCCCGTGCCGCTCCGCGGTGCGCTCGATCAGGTACGCGAGCGGCTGCGGCAGGCCCGTGAGAGACAGCTCCGCGAGGAAGCCGCGGATGCCCTCGGCGGTCTCTCCCGCAGAGAGCGCCTGCCCGATCGACGCCTCGGTGAACCGGTAGGTCGACGCCTGCGCGTGCGACTCGCGCACCGACATGCCGCGCAGCCTCACGTCGAGCTCGGGGGCCAGCGGCCCCGGCGAGATCGCCGTCAGGTCGTTCTGCAGGAACACCCGATCGACCTCGTGCGGCAGGAGCGCCAGCAGGGGAGCGGGGTCGGGTGCGGCGCCGCCGCGCGCGGGCGCGGCCCACTCCGGCTCGCCGCCGTCCTCCGCGACGAGGCCCACGAGGCGCCACAGCGCGATCCAGCTCGCCGCGCGCTCGGGCCACTCGGGGTCGAGGGGATACGCGTCCGGCCACAGCTCCGGATCGATCCAGCCGCCGTCGGCGCGCAGCCCCGCGGGCAGCGCGCCCCGCAGGGCCGCCACGAGCGACGACCAGCGCTCGCCGGTGGAGCGGCGGATCCACTCCGCCCCCGCGGGCGTCACGAGCCAGCGTCGCTCCTGCCCGCGCAGCAGTCCGGCGAGCTCGGCGGCGCGCACGAGCGCGTCGGCGTCGGCGCCGTCGCGCGCCAGCTCCTCCTGCACGAGGCGCTTGCGCTCGGTGGCGGCCAGGCCCGTCGCGACGCGCCCCAGGGGCACGCGGAGGGCGTCGATCAGCAGATCGGCCAGCGCGGTCGTCGCCGTGAACGCGCGCTCGGCGGCGTGGGCGGCGGCGTCGGCCGACGCCGGCTCGGGCGTGCGCAGGGGCGTCGGCGTGACGACGTCCGGCAGCGCGGCGGCGACCGGGGCGAAGGGGCGGCCGTCGGCGTCGGTCAGCCCCAGGAGCTCGGGGCCGGAACCGGAGCGCAGCGCGTGCAGGTCGTCGCGGGGCAGCGCGCGCAGGGCGACCGCGATCGAGCCGGTGTCGAGCAGGGCCTCGGCCGCGTCGAACCAGCTGCGCCACGCCGCGTGGGGTGACACCCTCCGGGCGCCCAGCAGTCGGGCGATCTCGCCGTCCTCTCTGGCGGCGAGACGCTCCGCGAGCGTGCGCGCTTCGGCTACCACGCGATCCGGGGCATCAGGACGGGCGGTCCGACGCCCGTCCCCTTCGGATCATCGACATGATCAGCAGCGCGAAGATGAGCAGGAACCCGATCGGCAAGCCGATCATCGGGATCGTCGCGATGATCGGCCACGCGCCGCGGCCGAAGTCCTCGGACTCCAGGCCAGCGGCGTCGGCGATCAGGAGCGCGAAGAACGAGGCCACCGACAGCACGATCACGCCGAGCGACATGAACGTGAGGATCCGATCGATGCGACGGACCGGGGCCCCGTCGGCGGGCTGCTTGCTGCTCATCCCGACCAGGATACGCGTCGCCGGCGGATGGGTAGGCTGGAAACGGGGAGCGGCGACGTGCCGCACCCGCATCCGTCCGCACGATCGCTCAGCAAGAGGTGTCCCATGCCCACCGGCAAGGTCAGGTTCTACGACGAGGAGAAGGGCTTCGGCTTCATCGCCTCGGACGACGGCCAGGACGTCTTCCTGCACGCCAGCGCGCTTCCGGCCGGCACCGTCCCGAAGCAGGGCGCGCGCGTCGATTTCGGCATCGCCGACGGACGCAAGGGCCCCCAGGCCCTCTCCGTCCGCGTGCTCGAGGCGCCCCCCACGCGGGTGAAGCCCAACCGCAAGAAGGCCGAGGACATGGCGGTCATCATCGAGGACCTCGTGAAGATGCTCGACGGTGTGGGCGAGGACCTGCGTCGCGGCCACTACCCCTCGAACAGCCACGCCCGCAAGGCCGCCGCCGTGCTGCGGAGGGTCGCCGATGAGCTCGACGTCTGACACGCCAGACGACGCCCCCGAGGGGGACGTCGTGCCGGAGTCCGAGGTCCCCTCGACGGGCGAGGCGATCGCGGCGGACGAGGCGACCGCGGATGCCGGGGCGGACGCGGATGCCGGGGCGGACGTGAACGAGGCGGATGCCCAGGCCGAGGAGCCGGGGCAGGTCGTCGCCGACACGCGGCTGCTCGAGGCCCACGACCTCGCGCTCGAGGCGCTGCGCGAGATCACGCCGGCCTCGTCGATCGGCGCCCCCGCGGGGCACCGGGTCGAGCCGGACGGGGTCGTCTCGCTGCTCTTCGAGAACACGCTGCCCGGCTACCCCGGCTGGTACTGGACGGTCTCGCTCGCCGTGGTCGAGGGCGCCGAGCCGACGGTGCTCGAGGCCGAGCTGCTTCCCGGTGAGGGCGCGCTGCTCGCGCCGGAGTGGGTGCCCTGGTCGGTGCGGCTGAAGGAGTACCAGGCCGCTCAGGCCGCGGCCGAGGCCGCGAGCCGGGCGGCGTCGGGCACCGCCGACGGCGCCGAGGCTGACGAGGACGACGAGGACGACTTCGATGAGGACGACCTCGATGAGGACGACCTCGATGAGGACGACCTCGATGAGGACGACGGCCTGGACGACGACCTCGACGCGGACGCATCGCCGGTGCTGCACGCGGGCGACGTGGACGGCGTCGACATCGACGAGCTCGACGAGGACGACCCGGACGAGGACTCCGGCGAGGACGACGACTCCGACGAGGACGACGAAGAGGACTGACGTCGCCGCGTTGATGAGTCGCGGCCTCGGCTCGCTGCGGAACAGGCGCGGAGTCGAGACCCGCGGCGGCCCGCCTCAGCCCTGTGCGAGCACGTAGTCGAGCGAGCGGATCAGCTGACGCACGTCATCCGGCTCCACCGACACGAAGGTCGCGATGCGCAGCTGGTTGCGGCCGAGCTTGCGGTACGGCTCGGTGTCGACGATGCCGTTGGCGCGCAGCGTCTTGGCGACGGCCGCCGCGTCGACCGTCTCGTCGAAGTCGATCGTGACGACGACGGGGGAGCGGTGCGCGGGGTCGGCGACGAACGGCGTGGCCACGGCCGAGGCCTCGGCCCACGCGTAGAGCGCCTGCGACGACTCGCGCGTGCGGGCGTCGGCCCACGCGAGGCCCCCGCGGCCGAGGATCCACTCGAGCTGGCTGTCGAGCAGGTGCAGCGTCGCGAGCGCCGGGGTGTTGTACGTCTGGTTCTTGCGGGAGTTGTCCAGCGCGGTGGCCAGGCTCAGCGACTCGGGGATGTACCGGCCGCTCGCCGCGACCCGCTCGATCCGCTCGATCGCGGCGGGCGACACCGCGGCCAGCCACAGGCCGCCGTCCGATCCGAGGTTCTTCTGCGGCGCGAAGTAGTAGACGTCCGCCTGCGCGGCGTCGAAGTCGATCCCGCCCGCCGCGCTCGTGGCGTCGATCACCGTGAGCGCCCCGTCGTCGCCGGCCACGCGGGCGATCGGGGCGGTGGCGCCCGTGGACGTCTCGTTGTGCGGCCACGCGTACACGTCGACACCCGCCACGGGCTCGGGCAGCGCGATCGATCCCGGTTCCGCCTTGCGCACATCGGGCGCCTCGAGCCACGGTGCCGCCGCGGCCGCGGCGAACTTGCCGCCGAACTCGCCGAAGGTGAGGTTCTGGCTGCGCTTCTCGATGAGCCCGAACGCCGCCGCGTCCCAGAACGCCGTGGATCCGCCGTTGCCGAGGATGATCTCGTAGCCCTCGGGCAGGCGGAACAGCGATGCGAGGCGCTCCCGCACGCTGCCGACGAGGTCCTTCACGGGTGCCTGGCGATGCGACGTGCCCAGCAGCGACCGCCCGGCGGCCGCGAGGGCGGCGACCTGCTCGTCCCTCACCTTGGACGGGCCGCAGCCGAATCGTCCGTCGGCGGGCAGGAGATCGGCGGGGATCGTGAGCGTCATGCGTCCATGGTAGGACCGGCCGCGCCGTGGCTCCGCGCGGGATGGGGTCCAGGGGAACCCACATGCCGCGCCGCATAGGATTGCCGGAGGAACCCCACGGAGGCCCGGATGACCGACCTGATCGACACCACGGAGATGTACCTTCGCACCATCCTCGAGCTCGAGGAGGAGAACATCGTGCCGCTGCGCGCGCGCATCTCCGAGCGGCTCGGCCACTCCGGTCCCACGGTGTCGCAGACGGTCGGCCGCATGGAGCGCGACGGGCTCGTGCACGTGGGCGAGGACCGTCGCCTCGAGCTGTCGGAGGCCGGCCGGCAGAAGGCCGTCGACGTGATGCGCAAGCACCGCCTCGCCGAGCGGCTGCTGTCGGACGTCATCGGCCTGGACTGGGCGTACGTCCACGAGGAGGCGTGCCGCTGGGAGCACGTCATGAGCGAGCAGGTGGAGCGCCGCCTCATCGAGTTGCTCGGCAGCCCCACCGAGTCGCCGTACGGCAACCCGATCCCGGGCCTCGATCTCATCGGGGGCGAGCCGGGCCGCGACTTCGACGAGGGCGTGATCGGCCTCGTGAAGGCGCTCGACGCGCAGGGCGGCCCGCTGCAGGGCACGGTGCGCCGCCTGGCCGAGCCGGCGCAGGTCGACCCCGAGCTGCTGCAGCAGCTGCGCGTGGCCGGCGTGGTCCCCGGCGCCTCGGGCGACTTCCGCTACAGCGAGGGGTACGTGCTCGTGCACATGGACGGCAGCGACGAGGCGCTCGAGCTGCCCGTCGAGATCGCCTCGCACGTCTTCCTCGTCGCTCCGCGCTGACCGGTCGAGGGCGCGCGGGCGCTCTCAGAATCGGAGCGTGACATTTTCGTTATCTTCCCGTAGGGTGGGGAAATCCCGAGGCCGGAAGGCCCCGAACCCGTTCTGCAAGCAATCGCCTCTCCGGCTCGTCCTTCTTGCAGGATGCACTGTCCGACGACGAGTGCTGACGAGCCGGCGCTGCCCGAGCGCGAGGCGACGGAGGAACACGTCTTGACCCAGAACCCCACGCCCGCAGGCTCACCCGAGGCCTCGGACACCCCCGAGAACGGCGCGATCGCGCCCGCGAAGATCAGTCGGCGCGACATCCGCCGCGCCGAGCGCACGCTGCGCGCGGAGAGCACCCCGAAGGTGCGCCCGCTGCGCGCGGCCGGCACGATGGCCGCGGTCCTCGCGCTCATCGCCGGCGTCGCCATCCCCGCCTACGCCGCCACCCAGGGTGGCGACGCGGAGCAGGTGACGGCCCACGACATCGCCGAGGCCGACGCGCAGTCGCTCACGGTGGAGGGCGGCGCGGCCGCCTCGCAGCTGAGCGCCTCGAGCTACTCGGCCACGACGGCGAGCGAGATCGAGAAGAAGAAGGCGGCGGCCGAGGCCGCCGAGCGCGCCAAGGAGATGGCCGCGGCGGCCGCCGCCGCGGCGTCCGCGCCCGCCTCCGTCTACTCCGGCAACGTCATGCCGTCCGCCCCGAGCGAGGGTGTCGTCTTCCCGCTCCCCGCCGGCTCGTGGACCTCCGGTCGCGGCCTCGGCGACTCGGGCTACCACATGGGCTGGGACCTGCTCGCCGCGACCGGCACGCCGATCTTCGCGGCCGCCGACGGCGTGGTCTCGCAGGCCGGCTGGAGCGGCGGCTACGGCAACGCCGTCGTGATCGAGAGCAACGTGGGCGGCAGCGCCACCAAGACCCGCTACGGCCACATGTCGTCGATCGCGGCCTCGGCGGGCCAGTCCGTCACCGCCGGCCAGGTCATCGGCTACGTCGGATCGACCGGTCGCTCCACCGCACCGCACCTCCACTTCGAGGTCTACGTCAACGGCGGCGTCGTCAACCCGCAGGGCTGGCTGCCGTACTGATCCGCGGCCTCGCAGGGCCCCGTCGGCAGCCGCCGGCGGGGCCCTCGTCGTCTCGGCGGCACCACCGGGCGAGCCGGGGCCGTCGACACGCCCGGGAATGTTCACCTCGCGGATGGCCCCGCGCGGCCCCGGCTGGGCTACTCTGATCCCGTCGCCGCGCGAAGCGGAGGGAGAAGCCGATGTCACGAACACCTCGCATCCGAACCACGGATGCGCTCGGGCGTTACGTGCTTCGGCATCGTGTGCACACGATGCGCGGGTCGTCCGCGTGCAGAAGGCGCTGTCTGTGAGACAGCGCCTTTTTTCGTCCCTGCGCGCCCTCGCATCGCTCTCCACCGCAGAGCGCGACGTCGCTGGATCGAGAGCCCGGAAGCCGTCCGGGACCCGTCGAAAGGACACGGCATGCGCACTCTGGTGTTGAACGCGGGCTATGAGCCCCTTGCGGTCGTCTCGTTCAAGCGCGCGCTGGTGCTCGTCATGAACGAGAAGGCGAGCATCGTCGAGCGGATCGAGGACGAACCGATCTGGGGCACCCACGGGTCGTACGAGCGACCGGCGGTGATCGTGCTCACCCGCTACGTGCGCGTGCCGGGCGGCCGCCGCGTGCCCGTGACGCGCCGCGGGGTGCTGCGCCGCGACGGCCACCGCTGCGGCTACTGCGGCAAGCCGGCGTCGACCATCGACCACATCCTGCCGCGCTCGCGCGGCGGTGCGGACTCGTGGGAGAACCTCGTCGCGGCCTGCCTGCGCTGCAACAACGTCAAGAGCGACCGCACGCCGCAGGAGATGGGCTGGGAGCTGCGCGTCACGCCGCGCCCGCCCCGCGGCGGCGCGTGGACCGTGCGCGGCGTGGAGCGCAGCGACCCGCGCTGGGAGCCGTACCTGGCGCTCGCGGCCTGATCCGCGTTCACCCGCGCCCGGTAGAGTCGGCACGCGCGCCGTGCGGGCGCCCCCGCGGACGAGAACGAGTGAGGCCGGATCCCTTGAGCATCGACGACCCCGGCCCCTTCGACCGCGGCGCGCTCGCGCCGGACGAGCGGACGCTGATCGACATCCTCACGGAGACCACGGCCCGCCACCCCGACGCATCGGCGCTCGAGGACGAGGTCGGCGCGCTGAGCTACCGCGAGCTGCTTGCGCTCGTCTGGCGCACGGCCGCCCGGCTGCACGAGCAGGGTGTGGGGCGCGGCGACCGGGTGGGCGTCCGGATGCCGTCGGGCGACCGCGAGCTCTACATCGCGATCCTCGGGATCCTCGCCGCCGGGGCGGCGTACGTGCCCGTCGACGCCGACGATCCGCAGGAGCGGGCCGATCTCGTCTTCGGCGAGGCGGGGGTCCGCGGCGTCGTCGCGCCGGGCGGCTACGCCGCGGTCGACGCGCGGCCGGCCCCGCTGTTCGACGGCGACGACCCGCATCCCGCGACGAACGCGCTGCCCCTCGTGCCGCCGCCAGGTCCCGGCGACGACGCGTGGATCATCTTCACCTCCGGCTCCACGGGCGTGCCGAAGGGCGTGGCGGTGACGCATCGCTCGGCCGCTGCCTTCGTCGACGCCGAGGCGCGGCTGTTCCTGCAGGACGCGCCGCTCGGACCCGGCGACCGCGTGCTCGCCGGCCTCTCGGTCGCCTTCGACGCGTCGTGCGAGGAGATGTGGCTCGCGTGGCGCCACGGCGCGTGCCTCGTGCCCGCGCCGCGAGCCCTCGTCCGCTCGGGCGAGGACCTCGGCCCGTGGCTCGTGGGGCACGGGATCACCGTGGTCTCGACGGTCCCCACGCTCGCGTCGCTGTGGCCACAGGACGCGATCGAGAACCTCCGGCTGCTGATCTTCGGGGGCGAGGCGCTGCCGGCCGAGCTGGCCGCACGCCTCGCGAGCGAGGAGCGCGAGGTCTGGAACACCTACGGGCCGACCGAGGCCACCGTCGTCGCGTGCGCGGCGCGCATGGACGGCGACGCGCTCCGGGCGGGCGAGCCCGTGCGGATCGGCCTGCCGCTGGACGGCTGGGCGCTCGCGGTCGTGGACGGCGAGGGCGCGCCGGTCGCGGAGGGCGAGGTCGGCGAGCTCATCATCGGCGGCGTGGGACTGGCCCGCTATCTCGACCCCGCGAAGGATGCGGAGAAGTACGCGCCGATGCCGCGGCTGGGCTGGGAGCGGGCGTACCGATCCGGCGACCTCGTGCGCGCGGACGCCGCGGGGCTCGTCTTCCAGGGACGGGCCGACGACCAGGTGAAGATCGGCGGGCGGCGGATCGAGCTCGGCGAGGTGGAGGCGGCGCTGCAGGCGCTCACCGCCGTCTCCGCGGCCACCGTCGCGGTGCAGCGGTCGGAGGGCGGCGTGCCCCTGCTCGTCGGCTACGTCGTTCCCGACGCCGGGTTCGACCGGCAGACGGCGCGCGCCGAGCTGGCCGAGACCCTGCCGGCGCCGCTCATCCCGCTGCTCGCCGTCATGGACGAGCTGCCGGTGCGCACCTCCGGCAAGGTCGACAAGGCCGCGCTGCCGTGGCCGCTCGACGGCGGCGATCCCGCCGACTCGCGCCTCTCCGGCACGGCCGCGTGGCTCGCCGAGCAGTGGCTGGGCGTGATCGGCATCCGGCCGGCCGACGAGAAGGCCGACTTCTTCCAGCTCGGCGGCGGATCGCTCGCCGCGGCCCAGCTCGTCTCGCGCATCCGCGCGAGGGCGCCCGAGTTCACGATGGCCGACGTGTACGACCTGCCGCGCCTGGGGCAGATGGCCGCCGCGGTCGAGGCCGACGCCACGGACGACGATCCGGACCGCCCGCCCGTGCCGGCGGCGGCGCCCACGCCGCGGCGGATGCAGTGGGTGCAGACGCTGCTCGGCGCGCCGCTGCTCGCCCTCGGCGGGGCGCGCTGGATCGTGTGGCTCCTCGCGGCGTCGTGGATCCTGCAGCTCGCGCCCGGCTTCGCGTTCCTGCCGGACGCGCCGTGGTGGACGATCCTGCTCGGCATCGTCGTGTTCGCGACGCCGTTCGGGCGCATGGCCATCGCGGCGCTCGCCGCCCGGCTGCTGCTCACGGGCCTGCGCCCCGGCGACTACCCCCGCGGCGGTGCCGTGCACCTGCGGCTGTGGCTGGCGGAGCAGATCGCGCACCAGATCGACGCGGTCGGCATGGCGGGCGCGCCGTGGGTGACGTACTACGCCCGCGCGCTCGGCGCGCGGATCGGCGAGGGCGTCGACCTGCACACCATGCCGCCCGTCACGGGCATGCTGCGCGTGGGCGCCGGGGCGGCGATCGAGCCCGAGGTCGACCTCAGCGGGTACTGGATCGACGGCGACACGGTGCGGATCGGCGAGATCCGGATCGGCGCGGACGCGACCGTCGGCTCCCGCAGCACCCTCGCCCCCGGCACCCGCATCGGCCGCGGCGCCGAGGTCGCCCCGGGCTCGGCGGTGTTCGGCCGCGTGAAGGCCGGGCAGCGGTGGGCCGGGTCGCCCGCCGTGCGCGTGGGCGGCGCCTCGGCCCCGCTCGCCGTCGGCCGCCCCGCCGCGCCGCGCCGCTGGCTGTGGGCGTACGCCGCGTCGTCGATCGTGCTCGCGCTGCTCCCCTTCGCGGCGATGGCCGCCGGCGGGCTCGTCCTCGCGGCGGGTGTGCGCGGCGCCGACTCGCTCGGCGCCGCCGTGCCCGGGCTGCTCGCCTGGCTGGTGCCCGCCGTGATCGTCGCCGGCCTCGTCTTCGCGGGGCTCGTGCTGGCGCTCGTGCGGATGCTGTCCATCGGGCTCGTGGAGGGCGTGCACCCGGTGCGGGGTCGCATCGCGTGGCAGGCGTGGACGATCGAGCGCCTGCTGGATTCGGCGCGCACGATGCTCTTCCCGATCTACTCGAGCCTGTTCACCCCGATCTGGCTGCGGCTGCTCGGCGCGAAGGTCGGCCGCGAGGTGGAGGCGTCCACCGTGCTGCTGCTGCCGTCGATGACCACGATCGACGACGGGGCGTTCCTCGCCGACGACACGATGGTCGCGACCTACGAGCTGCGCGGCGGCTGGATGCGCATCGCGGCGGCGCGGATCGGCAAGCGCGCCTTCCTGGGCAACTCCGGCCTCGCCGGCGCCGGCCACCGGGTGCCGAAGAACGCGCTCGTGGCCGTGCTGTCGGTCGCACCGCTCAAGGCGAAGGCCGGCTCGTCGTGGCTGGGCTCGCCCGCCGTGCGGCTGCGCCGCGTCGTGAACGAGGCCGACCTGGAGCGCACCTACCGCCCGCGCCCCTCGCTGCGCGTGGCGCGGGCACTGTGGGAGCTGTGCCGGTTCGTGCCCGTCGTCGTGACGTGCGCGCTGGGACTCGGCGTGCTGCTCGCTCTCGCGTGGCTCATCGAGGCGCTCGGCCTCGTGCCCGCGCTGCTGCTGTCCGGCGTGGTGCTGCTGGCGGCGGGCGCGGTGGCCGCGGCCGTCACGACCGCGGCGAAGTGGGCGCTCGTGGGCACGATCCGGGCGGGGGAGCATCCGCTGTGGTCGAGCTTCGTGTGGCGCACGGAGGTCTCCGACACGTTCACCGAGATGCTCGCGGCGCCGTGGTTCGCCAACGCGGCGGCGGGCACGCCGGCGCTCGCCGTGTGGCTGCGCTCGCTCGGCGCGCGCATCGGGCGTGGGGTGTGGACCGAGAGCTACTGGCTGCCCGAGCCCGATCTCGTGCGCCTGGGCGACGGCGCCACCGTGAACCGCGGCTGCGTCGTGCAGACGCATCTGTTCCACGATCGGGTGATGAGCACCGACACCGTCACCCTCGAGGCCGGGGCGACGCTGGGACCGCACAGCGTGATCCTGCCGGCGGCCACGATCGCGCAGGCCGCGACGGTCGGGCCCGCCTCGCTCGTGATGCGCGGCGAGTCGGTGCCGGCGGGCAGCCGCTGGAGCGGCAATCCCATCGGCCCGTGGCGCGCCGTGAGGGCGCGCCGGTACCAGCCGGCGGAGCGCGCATGAAGCCCGATGCCTACACGCCGAACAGCGGCGACCCGAACGTGCGGGTGGAGCACTACGACCTCGCGCTCGACTACAAGGTCGGCACGAACCGCCTCAGCGGCACGGCGACGATCACGGGCCGCGTGCGCGAGCGCACGAAGTCGGTCGCGCTCGATCTCGTCGGGCTGCAGGTCAAGAAGGTGCGCACGGTGCGCGGCCTCGACGTGTCGTTCCGGCAGTCGGCCACGCGCACGCGGTTCACGTTCGGACGCTTCCTCGAGGAGGGCGAGTCGTTCACCCTCACCGTGACGTACGCCGGCTCGCCGCGACCGCGCGGCACCCGGTGGGGCACGCTCGGCTGGGAGGAGCTCGAGGACGGCGTGCTCGTCGCATCGCAGCCCACGGGGGCACCGACCTGGTTCCCGTGCAACGACCTGCCGCGCGACAAGGCCACGTACCGAATCGAGATCACGACCGACGCCGACTACGCGGTCGTCTCGGGCGTGCCGGGCACCGTCGAGCCCGCGCGGGGCCGCCGCCGATGGACCTTCGACCTCGACGTGCCGACCGCGACCTACCTCGTCTCGCTGCAGATCGGGCGCTACACGCGGCGCGAGGTGGCCCTCGGCGGCGTGCCGGGCGCGCTCGCCTACCCGCGCGCGATCGAGGCGCGCGTCGAGGCCGATTTCGCCGATCTGCCGCGCATGATGGCGGTCTTCGAGGAGGCGTTCGGTCCCTATCCGCTGCCGGGCTACACGGTGGTCGTGACGGAGGACGAGCTGGAGATCCCGCTCGAGTCGCAGGGCATGGCGGTGTTCGGCGCCAACCACATCGACGGCCGCGGGGGCCTCGAGCGGCTCATCGCGCACGAGCTGGCGCACCAGTGGTTCGGCAACAGCGTGGGCGTGGCGCGCTGGCGCGACATCTGGCTGAACGAGGGCTTCGCGTGCTACGCCGAGTGGATCTGGGCGGAGCGCTCGGGCGGGCCCACGGCGCACGCGCTCGCCCTCGGGTATCGGGCCGATCTGGCGGCACGGCCGCAGGATCTCGTGCTCGCCGATCCCGGCGCGGACCGGATGTTCGACGACCGCGTGTACAAGCGCGGCGCGCTCGCCCTGCACGCGCTGCGCCTGACCGCCGGCGACGAGACGTTCTTCGGGATCCTGCGCGACTGGGCCGCCGCCCACCGCGGCGGCACGGCGAAGACCTCGCACTTCGTGGCGCTGTGCCGCGAGCGGGCGGGCGAGGCGGCGTCGCAGGTGCTCGGCCCCTGGCTCGACGACGCCGCGCTGCCCGCGCTGCCGCCGGGGCCGCGCGTGCGCCCGGCCGTGCTCAGCGACGCGCTCGAGACGGGCGCGCCGCGATCGCGAGGCTGACGACGAATCCGTCGGGCGCCGGCACGTCGTACAGCGCGATCGGCTCGTCCCGGCCGGGGATCCGCGCGCGCTCGCCGCGGATCCGCACGTCGCCCGGAGGCACGCGCAGCCCTCGGCCGTCGGCCTTCAGCGCCGCCTCGATCCGCGTCCATCCCCGCAGTGTCGGTGGGGGATCGAGGAGGTTCGCGAGGCCCGAGAGGACCGTGCCGGGCTCGCCCCGTTCGACGTCGACGCCGACGGCCTCCGCCTCGCGGGCGAGCGCGGCGGCGCCGACGGCGAGCCGCCCCGCGTAGGCCACGCTCAGCACGACCGGGGCCTCGAGCGGCACGGGCGCGCCGTGATCCGAGCCGCCGCAGCGCGGGCAGCGCCGCGCGATGCGCGTGCCGGACGCGGGGGCGAGCGCCGAGACGAGCGACGCGAGGAGGGCGTCCGCCGCGGCCGAGCGATCGGGACCGATCGCCGCGACGTCCACGAGAGCCGGCCCGATGCGGTGCATTCGCTCCTCGCTCGCCTGTGCCCCTGACTGGACTCGAACCAGCGACGCACGGTTTAGGAAACCGACGCTCTATCCACTGAGCTACAGGGGCGTCGGTGTCCAGCCTAACCCGCCGCGCGCCGCCCCCGGATGCGACAAAGGCCGGGCGGAGGGATCCGCCCGGCCTTTGCGCGTGTGCCGGTGCGATCAGTTCGCGGCCTCGTAGGCCTCGAGCACCGAGGCCGGTACCCGGCCGCGTTCGGAGACCGTATATCCGTTGGCCTTGGCCCATTCGCGAATGGGGCCGTAGTCCTTCTGCCCGCCACGGCGGCGCTGCTGCTGCTTCGGTCCGGAGGACGAGCCGCCGCCCGCGCGGCGACCGGCCGAGATGTACGGTGCGAGCGCGTCGCGCAGCGTCGCGGCATTCGCCTCGGTCAGGTCGATCTCGTAGCTCTTTCCGTCCAGAGCGAAAAGCACGGTCTCGCCCTCTCCGGGTTCGAGAACGGTTCCGTCGATATCGTCGACGAGCTGATGCACGATTTTGCGAGCCATGTGCCCGAGGATAACACCGGATGTGCTAATCGCCACCTCGCGGAATACCGGCGTGCCGGAAAAGGGAATTCCCCTGAATGGAGGAATGCGCGATCAATTCGCGGAAATCCCCATTCGTGAGGGGAGTAGTGGTGGGTCTCAGGGGAGGAGGCCCGTGCGCCTCGCCCTGGCGACGGCGGCGTGCCGCGTCGACGCGTCGAGCTTCGACATGGCGGATCCGAGGTAGGCCTTCACGGTGCCCTCGCGCAGGCCCAGTCTTTCGGCGATCTCGGCGTTCGTCGCGCCCAGCGCCACGCAGGCGAGCACATCCGTCTCCCGCCGCGACAGCCGCACGCCCGACTGCGGCGCGCTCGCCTGCGGTGCGGTCTCGCCCGACAGGCCCGCGAGTCGGCGCTCCACATCCTCCAGCCGCGCCCGCAGCTGCGGATCGGGCACATCGGCGGCGATGCGGCGCAGCTCGGCATAGCTCTCGCGCAGCTCCTCCTGCTGCGCGGCGCTGAGCGCGGGCGCCTGCGGCGGCGGCGCCGACTGCGCCAGGCGGCGGTCGACCTCGTCGCGGATGCGCAGCTCGGCCGCCAGCTCCTCGGCCACGCGCATCGCCGGGGCCGTGGCGACGCCGCCGATGTTCCACCGGCCCCAGGCGCCACCGTAGAGCACGCCGCGGGGCCGCCCGACGACGACGACGGGCACCGCCAGCAGGGTGCCGATCCCCTCGCCCAGGATCCAGCGATCGTAGTCGTGCGTGATCTGCGTGGCCGTGCCGTAGTCGCCCGTCATCCGCGGGCGCAGCTCGCGCATCGCCCGCCCGCCGAGGCCGCGCTCCACGCGCACGGCCAGCCCGTCGAGGGCGTTGGTCTGGGCGCCGACGATCGCATCGACCGCGGCCGTATCGTGCTGCAGGAGGCCGCCGAACGCGACGGGGAAGCGCGTGCGGCGCGCGAGGTCGCGCACCGCTCGCTCCAGCAGCGGGTCGCGCGGGGATGGTGCCTCGGTTCTCACGAATGACCTCCGCTTCCGCGGCGCCATCGCCGCGTCCTCGGTCCGGTGTGCGCGGGGGCTCCCGCGTACCGACTTTCGGGGGTGACGGCCGTGCCGCCGCGTTCGTAGCGTCGAAGCTACCATCGGCGATGCCTGCGGCGCGCCGGTCGGCGACGCAAAGTCGCGGCGCCGTCACCCGACCATGTGGCAAGGAGGCCTCATGACCGAACCATCGACCGGTGCGAGGAGCACCATCGATTACATCGCGGAGGAGAATTCCCCGCGATTCCGGGAGCTGAAGCGTGCCCACCGCGGCTTCGTCTTCCCGCTCGCGGCGTTCTTCCTGATCTGGTATTTCGTCTACGTGCTGCTCGCCGGTTGGGCGCCCGACTTCATGGCGATCAAGGTGTTCGGCCAGGTGAATGTGGGCCTGCTCATCGGCCTCGGGCAGTTCGTCACCACATTCGCGATCACCATGGCCTACGTGTCGTTCGCGAACCGCCGGCTCGACCCCCAGTCCGCCGCCATTCGCGCGGACCTCGAGAAGCAGGAGACGCGCGCATGAACGTCGTCCACGCGGCCGCCGGAACGGCGGCGGCCGAGAACAACCCGATCCTGAACATCACGATCTTCGGCCTGTTCGTCGTGGTGACGCTGATCATCGTCATCCGCGCCTCCCGGAACAACAAGACGGCCGCGGACTTCTATGCGGGCGGGCGCGCCTTCTCCGGCCCGCAGAACGGCTTCGCGATCGCGGGCGACTATCTCTCCGCGGCCTCGTTCCTCGGAATCGTCGGCGCCATCGCCGTGAACGGCTACGACGGATTCCTGTACTCGATCGGATTCCTCGTCGCCTGGCTCGTCGCCCTGCTGCTCGTGGCCGAGCTGATGCGCAACACGGGCAAGTTCACGATGGCCGATGTGCTGTCGTTCCGGCTCAAGCAGCGGCCGGTGCGGATGGCGGCGGCGATCTCGACGCTGACCGTGTGCTTCTTCTACCTGCTGGCGCAGATGGCCGGCGCCGGCGGGCTCGTCTCGCTGCTGCTGGGCATCGACGACGAGATCGGCACGGCGGTCGTCGTGAGCGTCGTCGGCGTGCTCATGGTCGGGTACGTGCTCATCGGCGGCATGAAGGGCACCACCTGGGTGCAGATCGTCAAGGCGTTCCTGCTCATCGGCGGCGCCATCCTCATGACCGTCTGGGTGCTCGTGATCCACGGGTTCAACTTCAACGACCTGCTGTCGGCGGCCGTCGCGGCCTCGCCGGACGGCGAGGCGACGCTGAACCCGGGCCTGCAGTACACCAACCCGGTCGACTTCCTCTCGCTCGGCCTCGCGCTCGTGCTCGGCACGGCGGGTCTGCCGCATGTGCTGATGCGCTTCTACACGGTGCCCACGGCGAAGGAGGCGCGTCGCTCGGTGGTGTGGGCCATCTGGCTCATCGGCCTGTTCTACCTGCTCACCCTCGTGCTCGGCTACGGCGCGGGTGCGCTCGTGGGCGAGGAGACGATCCTCGGCTCGCCGGGCGGCGTCAACTCGGCCGCGCCTCTGCTGGCGCAGGCGCTCGGCGGCGCGGTGCTCATGGGCATCATCTCGGCCGTCGCGTTCGCGACGATCCTCGCGGTCGTCGCCGGCCTGACGATCACCGCGGCGGCGTCGTTCTCGCACGACATCTACAACGGCGTCGTCAAGCGCGGCAAGGCCACGGAGGGCCAGGAGCGCAAGGTGGCGAACATCACGATCCTCGTGATCGGCGTGCTCGCCATCGTCGGCGGCATCGCGGTGCTCGGGCAGAACGTGGCGTTCCTCGTGGCGCTCGCGTTCGCGATCGCCGCCTCGGCGAACCTGCCGACCATCCTGTACTCGCTCTTCTGGCGCGGCTTCACGACCCGCGGCGCCGTGTGGAGCATGTACGGCGGCCTCGGCACCGCGATCATCCTGATCGTGCTCTCTCCGGTCTTCTGGGGCACGCCCACGAGCGTGTTCGGCGAGACGGGCGTGGCGATCTGGCCGCTCAGCAACCCGGGCATCGTCTCGATCCCCGTCGGGTTCCTGCTGGGATGGATCGGCTCGCTCACATCGAAGGGGTCGGAGGACCCGCGGATCGCCGCCGAGATGGAGGTGCGCTCGCTCACAGGCCACGGCGCCGAGAAGGCAGTGAAGCACTAGTCACAGCGGTCGGGGCCCCGCGGAGCGACGCTTCGCGGGGCCTCGCCGCGTGCGGGGATCACCACACGCCGCTCGTGCCGCGCCGGTGACTGCCCACCAGGTGGGTGTCGACGATGCCCACGGCCTCCATGAGCGCGAACATCGTCGTCGGGCCCACGAACCGGAAGCCGCGGCGCTTCAGCTCGCGCGACAGCGCGACGGACTCGGGCGAGGACGAGGGGATGTCTGCCGGGGTGGCGGGCGCCGGCGTCTCGGCCGGCCGGTGGCCCCAGATGAGCTCGACGAGCCCGCCGTCCTCGCGCAGCGCGACGGTGGCGGCCGCGTTCCCGATCGTCGCGAGGATCTTCGCGCGATTGCGGATGATCCGGGCGTCGGCCAGCAGCCGCTCGACGTCGTCGTCGCCGAACGCCGCCACGGCGTCGGGGTCGAACTGCCGGAAGACCTCGCGGAAGGCCTCGCGCTTGCGCAGGATCGTCGCCCACGACAGCCCCGACTGGAACGCCTCGAGGCTCAGCCGCTCGAAGAGCCCGCGCTCGTCGCGCACGGGCATGCCCCATTCCGTGTCGTAATAGGCCCGCAGGAGCGGGTCGCGCGAGGCCCAGGCGGGGCGGGCGAGACCGTCGTCGCCGATCACGAGATCCGTCACCTCGCCACCCCCTCCGGCGCGGGCGAGAGGGCCCCGCGCTCGAGGGACACGAGGAAGCGCTTGTGCTCCGGGTGGCCGCCGTATTCGCCGAGCGTGCCGTCCGCGCGGATGACGCGGTGCACGGGCACGACGAGCGAGAACGGCGTGTCGCGGCAGGCCGTGCCGACGGCGCGATGGGCGCGCGGGCGCCCCGCCATCGCCGCGACCTCGCCGTACGAGGCGGTCTCGCCGTAGGGGATCTCGCGCACCGCGCGCAGGGCCTCGCGCGCGAAGCCCGACACGAGCCGCCAGTCGAGCGTCAGCTCGAACGCCCGCAGCCGGCCGCGGAAGTATGCGTCGAGCTGCGGTGCGAGGTCGGCGACGACCGCCTGATCCGGATCGGGGGAGATGCGGTGCTCGTGCGCGAGCGCGCTGAGGGCGTGCCCGGGATCCTCGGCGACCCGCACGGCCACGAGCCCCTCGGCCGAGGCGACCGCGAGCACGACGCCCAGCGGGCAGTCGACGGTGCCGAATCGGAAGTCCATGCGTCCATCCTGTCGCGTGCCGCCGACACCGCGGACGGCCGCGGCCCGGGATGTGGACGACGCGCGCCGGCGCGCGGGCTGTGAGCGAACCGCGCCCGCGTCGTGCCCGGACACCCGCGGGAGCGGGAATACCGCGAAACTCCGCGGATCGCAACGTCGATCCGGCATCCGATGCGTAGCCTGACTGCGTGTTCCGAGCCAAGACGAGCGCCGCGACGGTCCGCACCGCCGCGGACGTCACCCCCGCGGACCTCGGCGTCGCCGAGCCCGGGGTGCACGTCGTGCACGCCGCCGACGCCGAGCGCGAGCGGCTGCGCCTCGCGGCCGCCGACCTGGGCGGGCCCTCGCCCCTGCTGCGCTACCGCGAGGCCCCCGGCTCCGGCATCGACATCACGAAGGCGCACCCCGGCAGCCTGCCGCAGTTCATCACGGGCAAATCGACGCTGCTGTCGAACCTCTTCCGCGACGAGGTCGCGCTGCGCACGGCGCGGCTCGCGGCCGAGCGCATCACGGCCAAGCACATCGAGCTGCGCACGGTCCGCGCGCTCGACGCCGTGCGGCTGGCCGTGGGGCTGGCGTCCTGGCGGCTCGGCTCCGAGACGTTCAACGCGCCCGTGCTGCTGCGGCCGCTGGCGATCCGTCGCCACCACGCCGACTTCGAGCTGAAGCTGCACGGCGCGTTCACGGTCAACCCCGAGCTCGTGCGCGCCCTGCGGGAGCAGTTCGGCATCGAGCTGGACGGCGCCGCGCTGGCGGCGCTGGCGCACTCCGAGGGCGTGTTCAAGCCGCAGCCGGTGATCGACCGGCTGCGCTCGGCCACCTCGCACATCGAGACCTTCACGGTGCGCCCCCGCCTCGTCGTCTCGACGTTCGCGGACGTCGGCGCAGCGATGGCGCGCGACCTGACGATGTTCGACCATCCCGTGCTCGACGCGCTCTCGGGCCATTCCGAGGCGCTCGCGGCGTTCCGCGGCCAGCGCGACGTGCCGCACGTGCCCCACCCGGACGAGCGGGCGCCGGCATCCGACACCCTGCTGCTCGACGCCGACGCCGAGCAGGAGCGCGTGCTCGCGCGCATCGCGGCCGGCCAGTCGCTCGTCGTGCACACGCTGCCGGGCACGGGCGGCACGCAGACCGTCATCAACGCGGTCGGCGCGCTCGTGCGGGCCGGCAAGAGGGTTCTCGTCGTCAGCCCGCGCCGCTCCACCCTCGACGGCGTGCGCCATCGCCTCGCCGCGGTCGGGCTCGACGCGCTCGCCGTGTCGCCCTCGTCGCTGCGCCGCGATCTGATCCGCGCCATCGGCCGCAACGAGAAGGCCGAGCAGCCGACGGTCGCCGACATCGACGACGCCCTCGTGCGCCTGCGCACGGTGCTGCGCGACTACCGCCGCGCCCTGGTGCGGCCCCACCAGACCCTCGGCGTCTCGGCGCTCGACGCCACGCGCACCCTCACGAGGCTCGCGTCGCTGCCGAACCCGCCGTCGACGAGCGCGCGGCTCGGGCTGCGCACCCTCGAGCGGCTCTCGGGCGACCGGACGGACGCGGCCCGCACCCTCGCGCTCGCGGCGCGGCTCGGGGAGTTCCGCGTGGGCCCGGATGACTCGCCGTGGTACGGCGTGACGTTCGCGTCCACGCAGGAGGCGAAGGACGCGCACGCGCTCGCCGGCCGGCTGCAGGGCGTCGACGTGCCCCAGCTGCTCGAGCGCGGCTACGAGCTCATCTCGCAGACCCGCATGCGCCCGTTCACGACGATCGACGAGCTGGGGGAGTACCTGCGCCTGCTGCACGGCATCCGCGACTCGCTCGACCGCTTCAGCCCCACCGTCTTCGAGCGCCCGCTCGGCGAGCTCATCAAGGCGCACGGACCCCGCCGCGACTCGGTGAACATGCCCGCCGCCACGCGTCGCCGGCTCAAGAAGCTCGCGCGGGAGTACGTGCGGCCCGGCGGCCACGTGGTCGACATGCACGCCGCCCTCGTGCGCATCCAGCACCAGCGCACGCAGTGGCAGCACCTCGTCGACGTGGGCACGGTGCCGGAGATCCCCATCGGCCTCGCCGACGTGCACGAGGCGTGGAAGCGCGTCGTCGCCGACCTCGAGGAGCTCGACCGGGCCCTCGGGCGCGGCACGCGGCTGGCCGCGATGCCGGTGCAGCGGCTCGTGCGCACCCTGGGCGGGCTCGCGGCGGAGTCGCAGGTGTTCGACAACATCGTGGAGCGCGCCGAGCTGCGCACCAAGCTCGCCTCGCTCGGCCTCGAGCCCCTGCTGACCGAGCTGTCGGTGCGGCACGTGGACGAGGCGCGCGTGGGCGAGGAGCTCGAGTTCGCGTGGTGGCAGTCGGCGCTCGAGCACATGCTGCAGGGCGACCGCGCCCTGCTCGGCGCGAACACCTCGGTCGTCGACCGGCTGGAGCGCGACTTCCGCCTGGTCGACGAGGCGCATGCCGCCGCGTCGGGCCCGCTGCTGGCGTGGCAGCTCGCGGCGCAGTGGCGGATCGGCATCGTGGACGAGCCCGAGGAGTCGGCGGCGCTGCGGCGCGCGCTGATGCGCGGCGAGGTCGACGCCCAGAGCGTGCTGCGCCAGGCGCCCACGCTCATGCGCGTGCTCGCGCCCGTGTGGCTCGCCTCGCCGTACGAGGTCCCCTCGATCCCCGACAGCGAGGCGTTCGACGCCGTCATCGTCGCCGACGCGGCCGCCGTGAGCGTGACCGAGGTGGCGCCCGCGATCCGTCGCGCCCGTCAGGTCGTCGCCTTCGGCGATCCGGTCACGCAGCGCCCGACCCCCTTCGTCGTGCAGACGGGCGGCGAGGCCGAGGACGGCGGGGTGTTCGACGGCACGAGCCTGTTCGAGAGCCTCGCCGAGATCGTGCCGCTCGAGACGCTCACGCGCAGCTACCGCGCCGGCGGCGAGGACCTGGCCGCGCTCGTGAACGACGCGTTCTACGGGGGCGAGATCGTCTCGCTGCCGTGGGCGGGATCGTACCTCGGCCGCGGCAGCCTCACGGTCGACTACGTCGAGGGCGGCAACGGCACGCCCGACCCGGTGACGGGCACGGTGGAGAGCCCGGATCCCGAGGTGAACCGCGTCGTCTCACTCGTCGTGGAGCATGCCGTCAACCGCCCGAACGAGTCGCTCATGGTCGTGAGCGTCAGCCGGCGGCACGCGGATCGGGTGCGCGCGGCCATCAACGAGGCATTCGCCGGTCGCAGCGACGTGGCCGACTTCGTCTCGCGCGACACGGCCGAGCCGCTCGCCGTGCTCACGCTCGAGGAGGCGGCGGCCGAGAGCCGCGACCGCGTCATCCTCACGCTCGGCTACGGCCTCACCAAGCACGGCCGCGTGCTCAGCGACTTCGGCGACCTGTCCACGCCCGACGGCGAGCGCCTGCTCACGATCGGGATGACCCGCGCGCGCCGGTCCATGGTGATCGTGTCGTCGATCCGCCCCTCGTCCTTCGACGACGGGCGCCTGCAGCACGGCGCGGCGACGTTCATGGGCATCCTGGGCGGGATCGCCACGCGCGGCCGCGAGGCGCGCCTCGAGGACCTCGCCGATCCGCTCACCCTCGCCCTGGCCCGCGAGCTGCGCCGCCTGGGCGTCGCGGTCGACGTGGACTACCGGGGGCTGCTGCCGCTCGTCGCCCAGCACGGCGGCAAGGCCGTGGTCGTGGAGTCCGACCCCGAGTCGCGCGGCGAGTCGCTGCGGGAGTCGCTGCGCCTGCGGCCGCACGTGCTGCGGCGCCTCGGCTGGCACTACGTGCGCGTGCACGCCTTCGACCTGTACAGCGACCCGGCGGCCGTCGCGGCGCGCATCGCGGCCGTGCTGGGAGTCTCGCAGGACACCGCGAGGGCCGAGGAAGACACCCAGCCGCTCCACCTATCCTGAGCCGGTGACCGGATCGGACGCGGCGGGGCCGCGACAGCGCGTGGAGCGCGTGCGCGGATCGCGCCGTGCCCGGCTGACGCGCGTCGAGGGGACCCTGTCGGACTCCGATGCCGAATCGACCCTGCGCGGCGCCGATCCGGCGCCCCTCTCGAGCGGTGAGCGCGGGCCCAACGACGACCGCCTGCGCCGGGACCGCCCGCCGCACTGGTGACTCCGCCCGGGCGCCCGGAGACGACGAAGGCGCCGCCCGGACGGATCCGGACGGCGCCCCTCGCGATCGTCAGGCCTGCTGCTTGGCCAGCAGGTCGCGGATCTGGATGAGCAGCTCCTCCTGCGTGGGGGCGGGCTCCTCCTCCTCCTCGACCTGGATCTTGGCGGCGCGGCGCTCGGCGAGCTTGTTCATGGGCATCACGAGCGCGAGGTACACCACGAGCGCGATCGACAGGAAGTTGATCACGGCCGAGATGATGCCGCCGATGCCGAAGTTCACGTCGTCGAACACGCCGGGGAACGTGATGACCCAGCTCTCCAGGTTGCCGCTCGGCACGAACGCGCCGATGAGCGGGTTGATCAGGTAGTCGACGAGCGCGGTGACGATGGCGCCGAACGCGCCGCCGATCACGACCGCGACGGCGAGCTCGATCACGTTGCCGCGCATGATGAAGTCTTTGAAGCCCTGCAGCATGTCTGTTTCCTCCCTCCCGGCCGTCTCGGCCGGGCCAGTGGGCGCCGGTCAGGATGCCGCCGGCGCCGGAGCGGATGCTCCGGAAGTCGATGATGGCGCGGACGAGCCGCTCGCGCCAGACGCCGCGCGGGAGTCGGTGCGGTAGAAGCCGGAGCCGTTGAAGGTGACGCCGATCGATCCGTACTGCTTGCGCAGCGGGCCGCCGCACTCGGGGCACTCGCTCAGCGACGGGTCGCTGAAGGACTGGACGGCGTCGAAGGCGTGCCCGCAGGACTTGCAGGCGTAGGCGTACGTGGGCATGCGTCCTCGCAGAGATTACCGAATCAGCGACGCCCGCGCGGGAATGCGAGCGTCCGGGTGGGGGTCACGACGCCGGAGACCGGCTGGTCGTGGACCTCGCGGGGAATTCGCTCCACCAATTCAGAATCATAGATCACCGCGTAGACGGGCGGGCGGTTCTCCATCGATCCCAGCGTCTTGTCGTAGTAGCCGCGCCCCCAGCCGAGCCGCCAGCCGTCCTCGTCGATCGCGGCGGCGGGGATGATCATGAGGTCGACGTCGTTCACCGCGATGGGCCCCAGCACCTCGCCGACCGGCTCCGGCACTCCGTAGGCGCCGATCACCTCGCCGCCCTCCGGCGACGCCACGGCCCAGTCCAGCAGCCCGTCCTCGCGCGTCACGGGCAGCAGCACGCGCACGCCGCGGTCGATCGCCGCGTTGAGGAAGGCGCGCGTGCCCGGCTCGGTGGGCGAGGAGAGATAGCACGCGATCGAGGCGGCGCCGTGCTCGGTCACGAGGGCCTCGAGCCGCGCCGCGATGTCGGCGGCCGCGGCGTCGCGCTGCGCATCGGAGAGCAGCTGACGCCGCTCGCGGAACTCGGCGCGCAGCGCGCGCTTCTCGTGCTCGACGGCATCCGTCATGCCGCGAGTCTACGGGCCCGCGTGCGCGCGACACCCGCGATCCGCCGGGCCCGGGGATCTTTCCCCGTCTCTCGGCATCGATCGCCTAGGGTAATGGCATGGAACCCGCGAAGATCAAGGCGGTCATGCCGGTCGCAGGACTCGGCACCCGCTTCCTCCCGGCGACGAAGGCCACTCCCAAGGAGATGCTGCCCGTCGTCGACAAGCCCGCGATCCAGTACGTCGTGGAGGAGGCCGTCGCCGCCGGCATCCGCGACGTGCTGATGATCATCGGCCGCAACAAGAATGCGATCGCCAATCACTTCGACTCGGTGCCCGAGCTCGAGGAGAGGCTCGAGGAGAAGGGCGACGAGGCCAAGCTCGGCCGCGTGCGCGCCTCGAGCGACCTCGCCGACGTCCACATGCTGCGCCAGGGCGAGCCCAAGGGCCTCGGCCACGCGGTCCACCGCGCCAAGGCGCACGTGGGAGACGCGGCGTTCGCGGTCATGCTGGGCGACGACCTCATCGACGAGCGCGACCCGCTGCTGCCGAAGATGATCGAGGTGCACGAGCAGCGCCAGGCGATGGTCATCGCCCTCATGGAGGTCGACCCCGATCACATCCACATGTACGGCTGCGCCTCGGTCGAGGCGACGGAAGACCCCGATGTGGTGAAGGTGACCGACCTCGTCGAGAAGCCGGCCAAGGAGGACGCGCCCTCCAACCTCGCGATCATCGGCCGCTACCTGCTCACACCCGCGATCTTCCCCGTGCTCGAGCACACGGAGCCGGGCAAGGGCGGCGAGATCCAGCTGACCGACGCGCTCAAGGAGGTCGCGCGCGATCCGGGCAGCGTCGACGTGTACGGCGTCGTGTTCCGCGGCCGTCGCTACGACACCGGCGATAAGCTCGACTACATCAAGGCCATCATGCGCCTCGCCGCCGATCGCGACGACCTCGGTCCGGAGCTCCGCCCGTGGATCAAGGAGTTCGCGGCGACGCTGTAGTCACGCCAGGACGGGAGAGCCGGATGGACGCTCAGCACGCGCGACAGCACGGGCCGATCTCCATCCGGCTCATCCGTCCCCGCGACGCCCGCACGCTGCAGCACGAGCTGCTCACGAACCGCTCCTGGCTGCGGCCCTGGGAGGCGACGAACCCGCACGGCGCCGTGTCGCTCGACATGCGCTTCGCGATCCGGCGGCTGCTGCAGCAGTACAAGGACGGCAACGGGGTCCCCCTCGTCATGGAGCACGACGGGCGCGTCGCCGGCCAGCTCAACGTCTGGGGCATCGCGCGCGGATCGCTCGAGTCGGCCACGATCGGCTACTGGGTGAGCGAACGCTACGCGGGCCTGGGGATCACCCCGACGTGCGTCGCCATGGCGACGGATCTGTGCTTCGAGGAGCTCGGGCTGCACCGGATGGAGATCTGCATCCGCCCCGAGAACGGCGCCAGCCTGCGCGTCGTGCAGAAGCTCGGCTTCCGCTACGAGGGCCTGCGTCGCCGCTATATCCACATCGACGGCGACTGGCGCGACCACTACGCCTTCGCGCTCGTGCGCGAGGACGTGCCGGAGGGCGTGCTGAACCGCTGGGTGGCGGGCCGCGCGCCCGTCGACGCGGCGGCGATCCCCCCGGCGGACCGCCAGCACAGCTGAGCCGTCCGGGCCGCGCGCCGGACGCGGCGCGCCCGGGTTCTGCGAGACACACGCCACCGCCTCACGGGCGATGCGGTCTCGGTCGCCTACCGTTGCGAACATGGATGGGGGCCAGGTGCTGGGCGGGGGCGTGATCGTCCTCGTCGCCGTCGCGCTCTGGCTCGTGTATCTTCTGCCCACGCTCATCAACCGCTCGCGCTACGACGCGGCCGAGCGCAACGCCGTGCGCCTGTCGCGGGCGCTGCGCGTGCTGGCCGAGACGACCGAGACGCCCGAGGAGGTGCGCGTCGAGCTGACCGCCCGGCAGGCGCACCTGCAGCAGAAGCTCGCCCGCCGCGCGCAGGCTGAGGTCGAGCGGCTGCGGCGGGAGCGGGAGCGGATCGCCGCCGAGGAGCAGCGGCTCGAGCGCGAGCGGGAGCGGCAGGAGCTGGAGCGCCGCCGCCGTGCGCTGGAGGCGGCGCAGCGGGCGCTGCACGCCGAGCGCCGCAGGGCTAGGGCGCGGCGCGGAGTGCGCCTCGGCGCGCTCGGCGGGGTGCTCGTCGGCGTCGCGCTCGCGGCCTGGGGAACGGTGGCGTTCGCGGCGGGACCGTGGCTGCTGCTGTCGGGCCTCGCGCTCGCCGCGCTCGGCGTGGGCGTGCTCAACCGCATGGCACGCGTCGTGCGCCGCGCGCGCCCCGTGCCTGTGGCGACGGCGCGGCCGGTGCGCCGCGCGGCCGCCGAACCGCAGCTGATGAACCCGAAGGACCGCGGCTGGACCCCGCGCACGCTGCCGGCGCCGCTCGTGGCGACCGCCGGATCGCGCGCTGCGACGACCGTCGCCGCGCAGAGCGCCCGCGACGCGCTGCTGCAGGCCGCTCGCGAGGAGGCCCTGCGGGCGCGCGCCGAGGAGCCGCTGCCCGCTCCCGTGCCGATCGCCGAGGCCCGCCCCGCCGCCGCGCCGGAGACCGCCCCGGCGGCCGCGGAGTCGCCGTATGCCCGCATGGGAATCGTGGACGATGCCGAGATCGAGGACCACGTCCGCCGCCTGCTCGAGCGCCGCGCGGCCAGCTGATCCCGCCGATCCGGGACGCGCCCGGGGTGCCCCCTGAACGGAGTGCCCGCGCGAATCTGGTAACGTATCTGAGGTTCACGGGCCCATGGCGCAGTTGGTAGCGCGTCTCGTTCGCAATGAGAAGGTCGGGGGTTCGAATCCCCCTGGGTCCACCACACGAAGAACGGGCACGTCCGCGAGGGCGTGCCCGTTCTTCGTGCGACCCGGGCGGATCGGGTCAGCGCGTCACGCGCCGAGTCGCGCGAGGAGCGCGCGGGCGACCGAGCCGGACGACTGCGGGTTCTGGCCCGTGATGAGCGCGCCGTCCTCGATCACGTGGTCGGCCCACGCGTCGGCCGTGGCGACCTCGACGCCGTTGTCGCGCAGCGTGGTCTCGAGCAGCCACGGGGCGCGGGCCGCGAGCCCGCTCTGGATCTCCTCCTCGTCCGTGAACGCGGTGACGCGGCGGCCCGCGGCGGCGAGTGCGCCGTCCGCGCCGCGCGCCGCGAGGAGGGCCGCGACGCCGTGGCACACGAGCGCGAGGGGCGTCGCGGTCTCGAGCGCGTCGGCGATGAGCGCGCCGGACACGGGGTCGACGGCCAGGTCCTCCATGGGGCCGTGCCCGCCGGGGTAGAAGACGGCGTCGTAGTCGCCCAGCGCGACGTCCTCGAGGCGCAGCGGCTCGCTCAGCCGCACGATCTCCGCGAGCGCCGCGCGCGTCTCGTCGCTGTCGAGGGAGCCCTCGTCCGCCACGGGCGGGATGCCGCCGGGCGTGGCGAACACGACGTCGTGCCCCGCGCCGGTCAGCAGGCGGAAGGGCGTGAGCAGCTCCTCGGCCCAGTAGCCGGTGGGGTGGGTGGCACCGTCGGAGAGGGTCCAGGAACGGGCTCCGGTGACGACGAACAGGACGGTGGACATGGCGCTCCTCGGTGATGACGCGGTCGGCGCCCGGTCGGGCGCCTCACAGAGGCCAACGCCCCCGCACGCAGATTCTTCCGGCCGATCGAGTTCCGCCGCGCGTCGCGATACGCTCGGCGCGAGCGCGGGTCTCGCGGAACGGAGCTGGAGGAGCCATGGCGGACGGGATCGTCTACGACAGCGTGGACTGGCACCTCGGGGGCGACTTCCCCGACGACCTGGACGACGCGGCCGCGCGCACGCACATCGGCGTGTTCCTCGCGTGGATCGTGGAGCGCGGGCTGCTGGAGGAGGACGTCGCGCGCGAGAACGCCGACGAGGTCGCCGCCGTGCGGGCGGGGGAGCTGAGCGGCTCGGCCTTCCTGCGCGACTGCTGCGACGACGTGCTGAGCGCCGACGTGCTCTCGGAGGAGGGCGACGCGTTCGCGCGGGACTACTACGAGGCGCTCTACCTCGACGACTACGTCGACCTCTCGGACGACGACCTGCCGACGATCTACCACGAGCCCGATTCGCCCGAGAAGCGCGCGGAGGTCCGCGCGGTCCTGGATGAGCGGTTCGCCGAGTGGCAGCGCGACGGCGCGGCGGCGTTCGGCTGAGCCGATGACGCGCGAGACGACCGAGACGGCGCCGGCGACCGGCCGGCCCGCGTACACCGCCGCGCGCGACGGGGCGATCCGGCGCCTGCGCGGGCGCGTGCTCGAGATCGGCGCCGGCACCGGCGCGAACTTCGCGCACCTGCACGCCGACGTGGAGTGGATCGGGCTCGAGCCGTCCGCGGGGCGCAGCGGCGCCCTGGACGAGAACGCCCGGCGCCACGGGCACCGCGCCGCGCCGCTCGTGACGGGCGCCGAGGAGATCCCGCTGGCCGACGCGAGCGTCGACGCGGTCCTGGCGACCACCGTGCTGTGCAGCGTGCGCGATCAGGCTGCGGTGCTCGACGAGGCCGCGCGCGTGCTCGTGCCCGGCGGACGGGTGCTGCTGGCGGAGCACGTGGCGGCCCCGGCCGGATCGGGCACGCGCCGGCTGCAGCGGCTCGCGCGCCCGCTCACGCGGCTGCTCGACCACGGCTGCGACCCGGCCCGCGACACCGAGAGCGCCGTGCGCGCGAGCGCCCTCCGGATCGAGAGCGTGCAGCGATTCGCCGTGCCGGTGCTCGGCCGCCTGCGCATGCCGTTCGTCGTCATCGAGGCGATCAAGCCCGTCTGAGGGGCCGGTCTCAGGCGGGGGAGCGGCTGGAGTCGCGCAGGATGAGCGTCGGCGCGGCGACGACGTGCGCGGGGGTCTCGCCCGCGGCCAGCGCGAGCGCCATCGCCATGGCGTCGGCGCCCATCCGCTGGCGCGGCTGATCCACGCTCGTGATGCGCATGAGATCCGCGAGGTCGGTGTTGTCGTAGCCGACGACCGCGAGGTCGGCGGGCACGCGGACGCCCCGCGCGGTGGCGTCGGCGATGAGCCGCGCGGCGAGGCGATCGTGCGCGGCGAAGACGGCGGTCGGTCCGCTGCCACCGGCGACGGCCTCCAGCAGCGACTCGATCCCCCCGTGGCGCGAGTCGTACTCCCGGGCCGGCGTCGCGAGGGAGCGATAGGCCGCGCGGCGGGCGGAGGCGGCGGGGCGGTCGGAGTCGTAGAGATGCGCGATCCGCTCGTGTCCCGCGTCGATCAGATGCCGCAGGGCCAGGCGCGCGCCCGTCTCATCGTCGTTGGAGATCCATCCGGCATCCGCGGGCACGGAGGGCGGCCGGCCGACGACGACGAGCGGCACGCGGGACGACGCGTCGCACAGGTCGTCCTCGGTGAGGTGCCCCGTCACCGCGATCACGGCGTCGACGCCGAGGGAGATGAGGCCGGCGAGGCGCTCGCGCAGCAGGGCGCGGTCACGGCGGCCGTGGCTGAGGATCACGCCGAAGCCGGCGTCGCGCGCGGCGTCCTCGATGCCGTTGACGACGTCGGTCTGATAGGCGTTGCGCAGGTCCGTCAGCAGCACGCCCACGAGCTCGCTGCGCCCGCTCACGAGCCGCTGCGCCCAGCCGTTGCGTCGGTAGCCCAGGCTGTCGGCGGTGGCGAGGATGAGGTCCCGGCTGGCCTGGCTGACGCCGGGATCGCCGCGCAGCGCCGCGCTCACGAGCGACTTCGAGACTCCGGCGGCGTGCGCCACGTCCACGATCGTGGGGCGACGGTGTGCCGGGGTCATGCATCGAGTCTCGCATCCGCGCATCGCGCGGGGGCGCCGGTCTGCGGCGCGCCTGGAACGTTCCGGATCCGTTCACCGTCCGGACCGCCGCCGGTCACGATGCGCCCGTAGCGTCGCGTCCGTGACCTCCGCTGATCTCCTTCCGGCACCGCTCCGGAACGTTCCAGACGCCCTGCTGCTCGACTTCGGCGGCGTGGTGTTCGAAACCGCCAAGGACCCCGCCGGCAAGCGGCGCCTCGCCCAGAAGCTGCGCGAGCGCCTCGCCAGGGGCCTCATCGACGTGGAGACCGACCGCCTGCAGAGCTCGCTCACGGCGGGCCTGACGGCGCTCAAGCACTGGAAGCACGCCCAGAGCCGGCGCCTCGCGCCGCGCGAGCTGGCTCCGCGCGAGATCGTGGGCGACTTCCTGGCCGCCGACCTGCCGCAGCCGGCGCGGCTGCTGCTCGTCGCCGAGGCGAGCGACGTGCTGCTCGAGGTCACGACGACGCTGTCGGAGCACCGCGTGCGGCCGGGGATCCGGGAGCTGCTCGATCTGGCCGACGCGAACGGGATCCCCGTGGGCATCGTCTCGAACGCGCACTCCGGCCGGAGCCACCGCGCCGTGATGGCGCAGCACGGGCTGGACGGGCGGTTCGCCGTGCAGTGCTACTCGGACGAGGTGGGTCTACGCAAGCCGCATCCTGGCATCATCGAGCTCGCGGCCGAGGCGTGCGGGACGACGGCGGATCGCTGCTGGTACGTCGGCGACACCCAGGACCGCGACGTCGTGGCGGGGCGCCGCGCGGGCGTCGCGGCCGTGATCCTCACCCGCAGCCACCACACCGACGCGCCGCCGTTCGCGGTCGACGGCGAGGCCGACGCCGTCTACGCCGATCCGCGCGGCGTCGCGGACGCGCTGCAGGCGGCCCTCGCCGGCGGCGCGCGCTCGGCGGTGGTCGCGCCTCCCGCGCCCGAGGGGCGCGCGGCGCTGCTGATCGACCACGGCGGCGTCATCTCGGCGTCCGTGCCCGATGCCGAGCGGCTGGCCGCGTTCACCGCCTGGCTCGCCGGGCTGCTGTCCGGCCCGGAGACCGCGCTCGATGCGGCGGAGGTCGAGCGGCTGCTCGCGCAGGCCAGGGCGACGCACCGGGCGTGGAAGTCCGAGGCGCGCCGCCGCTTCGACGAGGACGGCGCCGCGCTGCCGGAGGCCGATCCCGTGCTCTTCTGGAGCGAATGGTTCGGAGCCGCGCTCTCGCCCCGGCGCCGCGCCGTGCTGCGTGCAGAGGCGCACGACGTCATGGCCCGCTACGGGCGCGCGAAGTCCCGGCGCGCGCTGCGCGAGGGGGTGCGTGAGCTGCTCGAGACGTGCCGCGACGCGGGGATGCCGGTCGTGGTCGTCTCGAACACCGTGAGCGGGCGCGCCGTGCGCGAGGAGTGCCGCGAGCCCGGGCTCGACGCGCTCATCGGCGCCTACGTGTGCTCGGACGAGATCGGCGTGCGCAAGCCCGACACCCGGATCGTCGACGAGGCGCTTGCGATCGCGGGGGCCGACCCCGCGCGCACCTGGTTCCTCGGCGACAAGCCCGAGAACGACGCCCTCGCGGCCCGAGCGTGCGGCGTGGCCCGTCGCGTGCTCGTCCGCGGCGGATCCACCCCGGATCCCGAGCTCGACGCCGCCCTGGCGTCGGGACTCGCCACCGAGATCGTCGGAACGCCCGGCGATCTCGTCCCCCTCGTCCGCACCAGCCGGCTCGCGCCGGTCGCCTGATCCCGAGTACTTCCCCCTTACCCGAAGGAGACTGCAGTGACCACCACCGAAGCACGCCGCGGGCAGCTGCGCGGCGGAGGCGCCGCGGCGCCGTCCACGCCCCAGAACCTCATGGTCTTCGTCCTCTCGATGGCACTGTTCGGGCTGTCGAACATCATCCTCGAGGTCATCCCCGACATCACGATCGGTCCGGTCGACTTCTCCGTCAGCTACATGGTGTTCATCCCGATCACCCTCGCGGCACTGTTCAGCCCGTTCTGGGTGGCGCTGGGCGCCCCGCTCGGCGAGATCGTCTTCACCGACCTGCTGATGGGCGACTTCTCCGGCCTCGCCGAGGTCGAGGGCTTCATCCAGATGTTCCTCGCCATCTACATCGCCGGCTCCGTGATCCGCAATCCGCTGAAGCGCGGGCAGATCGTGCTGGGTGCGCTGCTGATCGTCGGCATCGACAAGTTCCTCTCGGCGGCCGTCGACCTGCTCAAGGTGTGGATCGGCGTCGAGGACGCGGAGTTCGTGCAGGGTCTGCCCGAGTCGGTCCTGCTGCTCGAGGCCATCGGCTTCGGCGTCGACCTCGTCATGTCGGGCATCCTGTTCGGCGCGATCCCCGCCATCTGGCTCGTGCCGGCCCTGTACCGCCGCATCGAGCCGATGCTGGGCCTCGCGCCGCGCGAGCCGGGCAAGCCCATCCCCGGCGGCGTGCCGCAGGCAGCCTGGTTCGTCGTGGTGGCCGTGCTCGCCGGCATCGCCTCGTTCTTCTTCGCCTTCCTCGAGGCGTGGGACGTGTCGGTCGGGGCGGTCGAGGGCGAGTTCCGCGACGTCTACGGCGACCAGTTCCTCTGGGTGAGCGTGGCCGCGATCGTCGTCGTGCTCGCCCTCGCGAGCATCCTGTTCGCCGTCTGGCGCAAGCGCCGCAAGGACGCCTGACCCGTGGCCGACCCGATCATCGAGGTGCGCGACCTCAGCTTCCGCTACCCGGGAGCCGAGGCCGACACGCTCCGCAACGTCACCCTCGCCATCGAGCGCGGCGACTTCGTCGCGATGGTCGGCGGCAACGGCTCCGGCAAGACCACCCTCTGCAAGACGTTCAACGGCCTCGTCCCGCACTACTGGGCGGGCGAGTTCGCCGGATCGGTGCACGTGGCCGGCATCGACACATGGGAGTCGTCGGTGGCGCGGCTCTCCTGGTCGGTCGGCTACGTGTACCAGGACTTCCAGAATCAGCTCGTGCGACCGACCGTGCGCGACGAGGTGTCGTTCGGGCCGATCAACTTCGGCTTCGAGGACCACGCCGAGCGCACCGCCGAGGCGATGGCGGCCGTCGGGATCGCGCACCTCGCGGACCGGTTCGTCTGGCAGCTGTCGGGCGGCCAGGCGCACCTCGTCGCACTGGCCTCCGTGCTGGCGCTGCGGCCTGAGGTGATCGTCGTCGACGAGCCGGTGGCCGAGCTCGATCCCGCCGCCGCCCACGACGTGTACGACCGGCTCACGGCGCTCAACCGCGAGCGCGGGATCACGGTGATCACGATCGAGCACCACGCCGAGTTCATCGCGCAGTACGCCCGCTCGGTCGTGCTGATGAGCGCCGGGGCGCCGGTGTGGCACCTGCCCGTGACGGAGGCGCTGACGCGCGCCGACGACCTGGCCGAGCACGGCATCCCCGCCCCGCAGATCGTGGACGCGATGCGGCGGGTGGGGGTGCCGGGTGTCGCCCGCTCGGTCGGCGAGGCGGCCGAGGCCATCCGCGCGCGCGTCGACGAGCTGCCCCGCGCGGTCGCACCGCCGGCGGCATCCGGCGCGCCCGACGGAGCGAGCGTGGTCGCCGAGGCGCGCGGCGTCTCGCACGGCTTCCGTTCCGTGGCGGGCGACATCCAGCCCGTCATCCGGGACCTGTCCGTCACGCTGCGCGAGGGCGAGCGGATCGCGCTCATCGGCGGCAACGGCTCGGGCAAGACCACGCTCATGCGGCTGCTCGCGGGCATCCGCGTGCCGCGCGAGGGCGACGTCTTCCTCGACGGCGAGAACACGAGGTCGAAGCGCGCGGGCCGGCTCGCCGAGCGGGCGGCCTACCTGTACCAGCAGCCGGAGCGGATGTTCCTCAAGGAGTCGGTGCGGGCCGATGTGGCGCTCTTCCCGCGCAGTAGGCGCGATCCGGATGCCGAGGCGCTCACCGATCGGATCCTCGATCGCGTGAAGCTCGTGCCCTTCGCCGACCGGGACGGCCGCACGCTCTCGGGAGGCCAGCAGCGGCGCGCGACCCTCGCGATCGGGTTGGCCATGCGCCCCAGCCTGCTGCTGCTCGACGAGCCCACCGCGAGCCTGGACGTCGCCAGCCGGGACGACGTGATCGGCATGCTCGGCGAGCTGGGGGATCGGATCGGGTGCGCGGTGATCGCGACCCACGACATGCATCTCGTCGCGGAGGTCGCGACGCGCGTCATCGCGCTCGACGACGGGCGCATCGTCGCCGACACGACCCCGCGCGAGCTGTTCGCCGACGAGGCCGTGCTCGCGAGGGCCCGCCTCGTGCCGCCGCAGGTGGCGCAGCTGGGGCGGGCGCTCGGGATGGACCCCCTCCCGGTGACGCTCGACGAGTTCGCCGCGTGGCACCCGCGGGCGCGGGCCGGTGCCCCCGCCGGCGGGAGGGTGACGGCATGAGCGCCGTGGCGCGCAAGCAGCGCGACGTGCTGAGCGTCGAGTGGATCAAGCTCGAGCTCATCCGCACCGCGTACTCCACGCGCGGCGGCCTGTTCGCGGCGATGGATCCCCGTGTCGTCCTGCTCTGGTACGTCGCGACGGCGCTCGCGCCGTGGTTCACGCACAACCTCACGACCATCGGCTGCCTGTTCCTGCTCGGCACGATCGCGGTCGTCCTGGCCCGCGTGGGTCCGCTCGTGCTCGGCCTGTTCGTGATCGGCCTCGGATTCGAGCTCGTCTACCTCGTGCTCGCCGCGACGATCTTCGGCGGCGACTTCACCACGTTCGTCGCCCTGACCGAGGTGACGGCGAAGATCGGCGTCGTGTCGCTCGTGAGTCTGGCGGCGTTCGTGTCGCTCGATCCCGAGAAGCTCTCGGACGCCCTGCTCGCCCTGCGCTGCCCGCCCGCGATCGCCTTCGCCGTGTCGTACGGGTACCGCATGATGCCGATCCTCGTCGAGGAGTTCTCGACGGTGATGGAGGGCTACCGGCTGCGGCAGGCGCCGCCCGCGAAGGCCGGCCTGCTCGGCTGGCGCCACGTGGTGCACTGGGCGACGCTCGCCGTGCGGGCGTTCTATCCGATCTTCCTCAACACGGCCAAGTCGGTGCGCACCACGGTCGAGGCGCTCGAGGCGCGGGGCTTCACGTTCGCGACGGTCGACGACCGAGGCCGGCGCATCCGGATCGAGGGACTGCGCGTGCGCTGGCTCGATGTGCTCGTGCTCGCCGCGACCGCGGCGCTCGTGGCGGCCTGCTACGCCGCGGGCGCGCAGTGGCCCGTCTACCGCTGACGCGGCGGACGGGCCGCTGTCAGCGCCGCGCGGCGTACTGCTCGCGGATGACCGGGCGCGTGTCCGGCTCCGGAGAGGCGGAGAGCGACACCGGCCATGCCGGGCGCTCGCCGGTCAGCGCCCACGCCGCCTGCACGGCGCCGCCCGCGGCGACGTACTCGCCCGGCTCGGGCACGACGACGGGCGCATCGAACACCTGGGCCGCGATCGCCGCGACCGCAGGGTTCTGCGCCGCGCCGCCGACGAGCAGGATCCGCTCCGCCGTCACGCCGTGCGAACGCACGGCGTCGAGGCCGTCCGCGAGCCCCGACAGCATGCCCTCGATGGCCGCACGCGCGAGGTTCTCGCGCGTCGTGGCGGCGAGGGTCATGCCGAACAGCGTCGCGGTGGCGTCCGGCAGGTTGGGCGTGCGCTCGCCCTCGAAGTAGGGCTGCAGCACGAGGCCGCCCGCGCCCGGCTGCGCGTCGAGCGCGAGGCGCCCGAGCTCGCCGTGGTCGACGCCGAGGAGGGCGGCGATCCGATCGAGCACGCGGGCCGCGTTGAGCGTGGCGATGAGCGGCAGGTAGCCGCCCGCCGCGTCGGCGAAGCCCGCCACGGTGCCGCTCGCGTCGCGCACCGGCGCGTCCGTCACGGCGAACACCGTGCCGCTCGTGCCGATCGACACGACGACGTCGCCGTCCGACGCGCCGAGGCCGAGCGCGGCGCCGGCGTTGTCGCCGCAGCCCGGCCCCACGACGAGGCCGTCGGCGAGCGATCCCGCGCCGCCGGCCACCGACTCGGCCGGGTCGAGCACGCGCGGCAGCACGACGCCGGACGCGTCGCGCCGCAGAGCCAGGCTCAGTAGCTCGCGGTCGTAGGCGCCGGAGGCCGCGTCGAAGTACGCCGTGCCGCTCGCATCGGATCGGTCCGTCACCAGCTCGTCCAGCACCGGCCCGAGGGGCGACTCGCCCTCGGGGCCGTAGCCGCGCAGCCGCCACGTGAGCCAGTCGTGCGGCAGCGCCACGGCGGCCACGCGCGCGGCGTTCTCGGGCTCGGCGTCGGCGAGCCAGCGCAGCTTCGTCGCCGTGAACGACGCCACCGGCACGAGGCCCGTGCGCCGGGCGAACTCCTCGGCCCCCACCTCGGCGGTGAGGTCGGCCGCGGCGCCGGCCGAGCGGGTGTCGTTCCACAGCAGCGCGGGGCGGATCACCCGCCCGTCCGCGTCGAGCGCGACCATGCCGTGCTGCTGCCCGCCGATCGAGATCGCCGCGACGTCGCCCAGGCCGCCGGCCTGGGCGAGCGCCGCCTGCAGTGCGTCCCACCAGGCCGCGGGGTCGACCTCGCTGCCGTCGGGGTGGGCGGCCCGCCCCGTGCGCACGACGGCGCCGGTGGCGAGATCCCGCACCACGACCTTGCAGTTCTGCGTCGACGAGTCGACGCCCGCGACCAGCGGCATGTCAGCGCGCGCCGAGCAGGTGCTCGGTCGCCAGCTGCTGCAGGCGCACGAAGCCGAAGCCGTGGCCGCCGAGGTAGGCGCCGGCGTCGAACTCCTCGAAGGCCGAGCGGTCGGCCAGGAGGTCGTCGTACGACTCGCCCTCGTTCAGCGTGGGGGCGCGCAGCTCGTCGACCTTCGCGGCCTTGAGTGCCTCCTGCACCTCGGGGTCGGCGCGGAAGGCGTCGGCCCGCTCCTTGAGCAGCAGGTAGGTGCGCATGTTGGCCGAGACGGAGTCCCAGATGCCCTGCTCGTCCTCGGTGCGGCTCGGCTTGTAGTCGAAGTGACGCGGGCCCTCGTAGGCGGGGCCGCCCGCCGGCGAGCCGTGCTCGAGGAGGTCGACGAGCGCGAACGCGTTGTGCAGGTCGCCGTGACCGAACACGAGGTCCTGGTCGTACTTGATGCCGCGCTGGCCGTTGAGGTCGATGTGGAAGAGCTTGCCGTGGTACAGCGCCTGCGCGATGCCCGCGGCGAAGTTCAGGCCCGCCATCTGCTCGTGGCCGACCTCGGGGTTCAGGCCCACCAGCTCGGGGCGCTCGAGCGAGTTGATGAACGCGAGCGCGTGCCCGAGCGTGGGCAGCAGGATGTCGCCGCGCGGCTCGTTCGGCTTGGGCTCGATGGCGAAGCGCAGGTCGTAGCCCTTGTCGACCACGTACTGGCCGAGCAGATCCACGGCCTCCTTGTAGCGCGCCAGCGCCGCCTGGATGTCCTTCGCCGAGTCGTACTCTGCGCCCTCGCGGCCGCCCCACATCACGAACGTCTTCGCGCCGAGCTCGGCGGCGAGGTCGATGTTGCGCAGCACCTTGCGCAGCGCGAAGCGGCGCACCTGGCGGTCGTTCGAGGTGAAGCCGCCGTCCTTGAAGACGGGGGCGCTGAACAGGTTGGTCGTGACCATCGGGACGATCAGCCCGGTGTCGGCGAGGGCCTGCTTGAGGCGGTCGATCTGCGTCTGGCGCTCGGCGTCGGTCGAGCCGAAGGCGAACAGGTCGTCGTCGTGGAAGGTGAGACCGTAGGCGCCGAGCTCGGCCAGCTTCTCGACGGCGTGGACCACGTCGAGCGCGGGCCGCGTGGGTCCGCCGAACGGGTCGGTGCCGTTGTATCCGATGGTCCAGAGTCCGAACGAGAACCGGTCGTCCTTGGTGGGGGTGAGGGACATGGGGGACCCGCTTTCAGCGTCGTCGGTGAATTGTTGTGAAACAGAACATATCAAGGCCGAGGTGCCGCCGCAATGGGTTCACGGCGCGCCGCCGCGCTGCTCGCGCAGCGGCGTGCGGCGCGGGATGACGCGGCTCAGAGCTGCACGGGCACCGGCCCGTCGGCGCTCCCGCTGAGCTCGAACTCCGCGCTCGCCGCACCGGTGGCGACGCGATAGCGGCCGCGCCAGCCCTCCACGCGCACGCGGCCGTCGCCGTCCGTGCGGAGCGGGGTGGGCGCGAGCCACCACTCGCCGCGGATGAGGGCGTGCAGCCGGTCGTACGACGGCTTGCGGCTGCCGTCGGCGCGGAGCAGGCCGATCGGGGCGCCCAGCCATGCGCCGGCGTCCGAGATGCCCCAGTACGTGATCGCCGCGACGGCGGGATGCGCGACGAGGGCGCGGTACATCCGCTCCAGCTCGTCGGCCTGCCGCTGTTCGCCCTCGGGCGTCGACGGCCACTCGTCGACGACGTAGTCGTTGAGGTCGTCGATCTCCGGCGGCATCAGCCGGCCGGAGACGAGGCTCACCTCGGTGAAGTGCAGCGGCAGCCCGAAGCGCGCGAAGCGATCGGCCTTCGCGAGCAGCCACTCCTCGCCGCGGTACCCCTGGTGCATGTGCGTCTGGAGGCCGATGGCGTCGATCCGCACGCCCGTCTCGAGCGCGTCCTCGATGACGCGCTCGTACCGCTCCGAGAGGTCGAAGTCGTTGATGAGCAGCGTCGCCGAGGGGTTCGCCGCGCGCGCCGTCTCGAACGCGAGCCGGACGATGCCGGTGCGGCCGAGCTGGCGCGCCAGGCGCGAGACGGCGTTGGGCACGCCGTCGGGCTCGTTCTCGAAGACCGGCATGATCGCCACCTCGTTGATGGCGTCCCACGCGTCGATCACGCCCGCGAAGTCCGCGACCTCCCGCGCCACGCGCTCGCGCAGCAGCCGCTCGGCCTCGTCGGAGGGGAGCGGATCGAGCCACGGCGCCTTCACTGTGTGCCAGACAAGCGGGTGGCCCTTCAGTCGCACGCCGCGCTCGGCGAACCAGCGCGCGGCGGTGAGCAGGCGCGCCGTGTCGGGCCGCCCGCGCTCGGGTTCGAAGCGCCCCCAGTAGAACGGCAGCGTGGCCGTGTCGAACAGGCCCAGCCAGGCCTCGGCGAGCGGCGTCGCGTCCTCCTCGCCGCAGGCGTGGGGAATGAGGTCGAACCCGATGTTGCCGAAGCCGAACGCGTGTCGCGTCTGCTCGACGGTCACCTCGTGGTGGGCGAGCGGCGCGCCGCCGCCGGTGGTGAGCACGATCTCGGCGGTGCCGGTGCGGTGGGGGATGACGTCCATGTCAGCTCCTCGGTGTCGGTGTCGGTGGGGGCTACCGCGGTGGGCGGGAGGTCGATCCGCGCACGACGAGCTCGGCGGGCATGCGGATGTGCTCGCCGTCGCGGCCGTCGAAGATCCCCAGCAGCATGCGCACGGCGGCCGCGCCCATCGCGTGCAGCGACTGGCGCACGGTGGTGAGGGCCGGCGTGGACGCGACGGCCTCCGGGATGTCGTCGAAGCCGACGATCGAGAGGTCCTCGGGGATGCGCAGCCCGCGCTCGGCGGCGACGCGCATGGCCTCGATCGCGGAGAGGTCGTTCGCGGCGAAGATCGCCGTGGGCGGCTCGGGCAGGTCGAGCAGCGCGGCCGCGGCGGCGGTCGAGTCGGCGGCGCGGTAGCCGCCGTCGGCGACGAGGGCCGGGTCGAACGGCAGCCCCGCGCCCTCGAGCGCCTCGCGGTAGCCGCGCTCGCGCAGCTGCGCGGACTCGAGGTCTGCGCGGCCTCGCAGGTGCGCGATGCGGCGGTGTCCCAGCGAGACGAGGTGCTCGGTCGCGGCGCGGGCACCGCCCAGGTTGTCGGTGTCGACGGTCGCCGGGCCCATGGGGCCCGTGTGCGGATCGATTGCGACGACGGGCATGTCCGTCTCCGGCAGCGCCACGGTGGGGGTGACGATGATCGCGCCGTCGATGAGGGTGCCGCCCAGGCGCGACAGCGACCGCCGCTCCCAGCCGGTGTGCTCGCCCGCCGACACGCTTCCGGCGTACGCGAGGATGTCGTACTCGGTGCCCTGCAGCGCCGTCGAGACGCCGCGCAGCAGCTGTACGGCGAAGGGCTCGAACTCGGCGACGAGCACGCCGACGACCTGCGTGCGGCGGCGCCGCATCGAGGTGGCGACGAGCGAGCTCTCGTACCCGAGCTCGCGCACGATGCCGAGCACGCGCTTGCTCGTGGCGTCGGCGATGCCGTCGCGGCCGTTGATGACCTTCGAGACCGTGGCGACCGAGACCCCCGCCGCGCGCGCGACATCCGTGATCGTGATCCGCCGGCCGGGCCGCGGGTCGAGTGCGTTCGCCGTCATGATCCCTCACGGTAGCCCCATCGGAGGGCGGCGCGGCGCCGCCCCGCGGCATATTCACGCCGCGTCGTGGATCGATCCTACGGAGAGTGAAAACGTTATCGACAACGATTGACACGTCGCGCGACCGATGTCACAGTGGACGCGACACGCCTGGAGGACTCGACAACAGCGTCGAGCGGGTGCGTCGATCACTCAACGAAGAGGAGACCTGCGCATGAACGTTCGGAAGGCATGGACCGCCGCGGCGGCGGTCGTGGCCGTGGGGGCGCTCGGGCTGTCCGGCTGTGCCGGTGGCGACACCGGCGGCGGCGACGACGGCAGCGTCGAGATGACGATGTGGCACAACTCGACCACGGGCCCCGGCAAGGAGTTCTGGGAGGAGGCGGCCGCGGCGTTCGCCGAGGAGAACCCCGGCGTCACGATCAACGTGACCTCGGTGCAGAACGAGGACCTGGACGGCAAGCTGCAGACGGCGGTCAACTCGGGCGACATGCCCGACATCTTCCTGCAGCGCGGCGGCGGCAAGCTCGCCGACATCGTGGCGGCGGGGCAGGTCAAGGACCTCACCGGTGCGATCGACGACGACGTGAGGGAGGCGCTCGGCGAGGGGTCCTTCAACGCCTTCACGCTGGAGGACAAGATCTACGCGGTGCCGACCGCGGTGCTGCCCGGCGGCATCTTCTACAGCAAGGACCTGTTCGCGCAGGCCGGCATCACCGAGACGCCGACGACCATCGACGAGCTCGGCGAGGCCGTCGACAAGCTCAAGGCCGCGGGCATCCAGCCGATCGCGCTGGGCGGCAAGGCCGCCTGGCCCGCCGCGCACTGGTACTACTTCTTCGCGCTGCGCGCGTGCAGCGAGGACGTCATCTCGAACCTCACGACCAACCCCGACTTCACGGACGGCTGCTGGCTCGAGGCCGCGCAGAACCTCGAGGAGTTCGCCGGGACCGAGCCGTTCCACGAGGGCTTCCTCACCACCGACCCGCAGGAGGGCGCGAACTCGTCGGCCGGCCTCATCGCCAACCACCAGGCCGGCATGGAGCTCATGGGCGCCTGGAACGTGGGCGTCATCGCCAGCCTGACCCCGGACGAGCAGCCGCTGCCCGACCTCGGCTGGTTCCCGTTCCCCGCCGTGGACGGCGGAGACGGCGACCCGACCGCCATGATGGGCGGCGTCGACGGCTACTCGTGCTCGGTCGACTCGCCGTCGGCGTGCGAGGAGTTCCTGAACTTCATCTCGGGCAAGGAGTGGCAGGAGAAGTACGCCGAGGCGTACCAGACGATCCCCGCGTCGTCCGAGGCGCTCGGCGCCGTGACCGACCCGTCGCTGCAGCCGCTCATGGAGGCGTACGGCGAGGCCGCGTACGTCACCCTGTGGCTCGACACGGCGCTGGGCCAGAACGTGGGCAACGCGCTGAACACGGGCGTCGTCGACATGCTGGCCGGTCAGGGCGACGCGCAGTCGCTCGTCGACGGCGTCGTCACGGCGTCCGAGCGAGGCTGATCGCCGACCATGACCGACACCCAGGCACTGCGCTCCGCGCCCGTGCCTGAGAGGATCGCCGACACCGGGGCGGGCACCGCGCCCGCCCCGGTGACCGGCAGGCGGAAGCCGCGGGCCGACTGGCGCAAGCGCGGCGAGATCGCGCTCCTCTCGGGACCGGCGCTCATCGTCTTCGTCGCCTTCGTCATCTTCCCGGTGGTGATGGCCGCGTTCTACGGCTTCTTCAAGTGGAACGGCTTCGGCTGGCCCACCGAGTTCGTGGGGCTGCGCAACTACGTCCTCATCTGGGAGGACGAGACCTTCCGCGCCGCGGTCGGCCACAACTTCGCGATCGTGTTCCTGTCGCTGCTGCTGCAGGGCCCGCTCGCGATCCTGTTCGCCCTTCTGATGAACCAGAAGATGAAGGGCCGCTCGCTCATCCGCGTGCTCATCTTCGTGCCCTACGTCATCTCCGAGGTCGTCGTCGGCACGGGCTGGAGCCTGATGATGCAGGACAACGGCGCCGTCAACTCGCTGCTCGGCAAGCTCGGCCTCGAGTGGCTCCGGCAGTCGTGGATCGCGGATCCCGATGTGGCCATCTGGACCCTGATGCTCATCATCTCGTGGAAGTACATCGGCTTCGCGGTGATCCTCATGCTCGCGGGCATGCAGTCGATCCCGGAGGAGCTGTACGAGGCGGCCGCGATCGACGGAGCCGGGTTCTGGAAGACGCAGTGGAGCATCACGCTGCCGCTGCTGGGCCCCACCATCCGCATCTGGGCGTTCCTGTCGATCATCGGCTCGCTGCAGCTGTTCGACCTCGTCAACATCATCTGGGGCCAGTACGTGGCGGCCACCGCCGGCACGTCCACCATGGCCACGTACATGTACCAGAACGGCCACCTCGCCGGGAACTACGGCTTCGGAAACGCCGTCGCGGTGATGCTGTTCCTCATCTCGCTCACCGTCGCTCTCGTGTACCAGCGCTTCGTGCTGCGGCGCGACACGGCGGGAGCCATCACGGACGGGAGGGCCGAGCGATGACCGCGACCTCTGTGGCGATCCAGGCGATCGGCCGCAACAGGCGCCCCCGCGCGCCGAAGGAGAAGTGGGGCAGCCCCTGGGTGTACCTGCTGGCGGTCATCCTCATCAGCATCTGCATCACGCCGGTGCTGTACATCATCATCGGCGGCTTCCGCACGAACGCCCAGATCACCCAGGATCCGTCGGGCTGGCCGGCGCCGTGGCAGCTCGCGAACTACGGCGACGTGCTCGCGGGCAGCGAGTTCTGGTCGGCCACGTGGAACTCCACCCTCGTCGCGCTCGGCACGACCGCCGGCGCCGTGGCGCTCGGCGTGATGGCCAGCTACGTCATCGCCCGCTACGACTTCGGCGGCAAGGGCGTCATGTACTCCCTGTTCGCCGCGGGGCTGATGTTCCCCATCACCGTGGCGATCACGCCGCTGTACCTGCTCGTGCGGAACCTCGGGCTGGTGAACAGCCTGGGCGGCGTCATCCTGCCGCAGATCGCGTTCGCGCTGCCGACGACCATCATCATCCTCGTGCCGTTCCTGAGGGCGATCCCGAAGGAGCTCGAGGAGGCGGCCTCGATCGACGGCACCGGACGCCTCGGCTTCTTCTGGCGCATGGTGATCCCGCTGAGCCTGCCCGGCGTGATCACCGTGGGGATCCTCGCGTTCGTGGGCTCGTGGAACGGCTACATGCTGCCGCTGTTCATCCTCACCGACAGCTCGCTGTACACGCTGCCGCTGGGCGTGCAGAACTTCTCGTCGCAGTACTCCGTCGACACGGCCCGCGTGCTCGCCTACACCTCGCTGTCGATGCTGCCGGCGCTCATCTTCTTCAGCCTGTTCGAGCGCCGCATCGTGGGCGGCCTCACCGGGGCGGTGAAGGGATGACGCCGGTCACGCCCGCGCAGACGACCGAGGCGCCCGCGCTCGCGGCGCAGAAGAAGGAGAACGACGTGACCGACGCCACGCTCACCGCCACCGCCGCGCACCGGGGCGACGCCTCCGAGCGCGTGCGCGACCTGCTCTCGCGCATGACGCTGGAGGAGAAGGCCGCGCAGCTCGTCGGGTACTGGATCGACCAGGGCGGCGAGGTCGTCGCGCCGATGGCCGACGAGATGAGCACGGCGAAGGACGGCCGCTCGCTGGCCGACATCACGCGCGACGGCATCGGGCACTACACGCGCGTCTACGGCACCCGGCCCGTCGAGCCGGAGGAGCGGGCGGCGTGGCTGTGGCGCGAGCAGCGGCGGCTCAAGCGCGAGACGCGCCTGGGCATCCCCGCGATCGTGCACGAGGAGTGCCTCACGGGGCTCGCGGCGTGGAAGGCCGCCACCTTCCCCACGCCGCTGGCCTGGGGGGCGTCGTTCGACCCGGAGCTCGTGGCCGAGATGGGCGAGGCCGTCGGCGCCTCGATGCGCGAGCTGGGCATCCATCAGGGCCTGGCTCCCGTGCTCGACGTCATCCGCGACCCCCGCTGGGGGCGGGTCGACGAGTGCATCGCGGAGGATCCGTACGTCGTCGGGACGATCGGCACGGCGTACGTGCGAGGCCTGCAGGGCGCCGGCGTGCACGCCACGCTGAAGCACTTCCTCGGCTACTCGGGCTCGCAGGCGGGGCGCAATCACGCGCCCGTGCACGCCGGCCCCCGCGAGGTGGCCGACGTCTTCCTCCCGCCGTTCGAGATGGCCATCCGCGACGGCGGGGTGCGGTCGGTCATGAACAGCTACGCCGAGATCGACGGCGTGCCCGCCGCCTCCGATCCCGCCCTGCTCACCACGCTGCTGCGCGACGAGCTCGGCTTCGACGGCGTGGTCGTGGCCGACTACTTCTCCGTCGGCTTCCTCGAGGTGATGCACGGCGTGGCCGTCGACCGCGGCGAGGCGGGCGAGCTCGCCCTGCGCGCCGGCATCGACGTGGAGCTGCCCACGGGCGACGCCTACCTGGCGCCGCTGCTGGAGCGCGTGCGCTCCGGGCTGCTGGACGAGTCGTACCTCGACCGCGCGGTGCTGCGCGTGCTGTCGCAGAAGGAGGAGCTGGGACTGCTCGACGCCGACGCGTTCGAGGACGAGCCGCCCGCGTCGGTCGCGCTCGACGGGCCCCGTCACCGCGACATCGCGCGCCGGCTGGCGGCCGAGTCGGTCGTGCTTCTCGCCAACGACGGCGTGCTGCCGCTGGCCGCCGACGCGCGGCGCGTGGCGGTGCTCGGGCCGAACGCCGACCGCGCCGACGCCCTGCAGGGCTGCTACTCCTTCGCCAACCACGTGCTCGCGCACCACCCCGAGTACGAGATCGGCATCGAGATCCCCACCGTGCGCGAGGCGCTCGAGGAGGCGCTCCCCGACGCGGAGGTCGTCTACGCGCGCGGCTGCGAGGTCGAGGGCGACGGTCGGGAAGGCTTCGAGGAGGCCGTGGCCGCGGCGTCGGCCGCCGATGTCGCGGTCGTCGTCGTGGGCGACCAGGCCGGCCTGTTCGGCCGGGGCACCGTGGGCGAGGGCAACGACGTGGAATCGCTCGATCTGCCCGGCGTGCAGCGCGAGCTCGTCGAGCGCGTGGCCGCCACGGGCACACCCGTCGTCGTGGTGCTGCTGACGGGGCGCCCGTACGACCTGGCGTGGGCGCTCGACGCGCCCGCGGGCGCCCGGCCCGCCGCGGTGCTGCAGTCGTTCTTCCCCGGCGAGGAGGGCGGGCGGGCGATCGCGTCGATCCTGACCGGCGAGCAGAGCCCCTCCGGGCGGCTGCCGCTGAGCCTGCCGCGCTCCGCGGGTGCCCAGCCCTACGGCTACCTGCGCCCGGTGCTCGGCGGTCCCTCGGACGTCACCTCCACCGACTCGACGCCCGTGCGGCCGTTCGGATTCGGCCTGGGGTACACGACCTTCTCGTACACCGACCTCGACGTCGACGCGTCGGCGGCGACGGACGGGCGCTTCGCGGCGGCCGTGACGGTGTCGAACACGGGCGAGCGCGCCGGGGTCGACGTCGTGCAGCTGTACGGGCGCGACGTCGCCGCCTCCGTCACCCGCCCCGTCGCGCAGCTGCTCGGCTACGCCCGCGTGGCCCTGGAGCCGGGCCAGTCGCGCCGCGTGGCCTTCGACGTGCCGGCCCAGCGCTTCGCCCTCACGGGTCGCGACCTGCGACGCGTCGTGGAGCCCGGCGAGGTGGAGGTGTGGGTCGGCTCGCATGCCGAGGCGTCGCCCCGCGCGGCGCAGGCGCAGGAGTCCACCGGCGGCGTCATCGCGAACGCGCGGGCGCAGGCGGCCAGGGATGTGCCGGGCGAGGCGACGACGCGAGCGACCGTCGTGCTCACGGGCGACGTGCACGCCGTGGGCCCCGATGACCCGCGCACGGTGGCGGTGACCGTGCGCTGAACCGCCCGCGGCCCGACCCCCGCTTGCCCGAGGCGGGGGTCGGGCCGCGCTGTCGCCGCCCCGGCCGTGCCGTCGCGGGGCCCGTCCCGCCTGCCGATATCGTGGCGAGGACAACAAACCCGGCGGGACGAGGTGGCGGATGGTCGAGCGCGCGATGAGCCTGGAGGGCGTGCGCCGCGCCAATCTCGGCGAGGTGCTGCGGCTCGTGCACCACGAGGGTGCCCGCTCCCGCGCGATGCTCACCGCCGAGACGGGGCTGAACCGCTCCACGGTCTCCGACCTCGTCACGGCGCTCGCCGGCGCCGGCCTCGTCGAGGAGCGCGATCCGGACCCGACCCGGCGGGTGGGTCGGCCCTCGCCCATCGTGGCCCCGAGCGACGACGTCGTCGCGATCGCCGTCAACCCCGAGGTCGACGCGCTCGAGGTCGGCGCGGTCGCACTCGGCGGTCGGGTGCGCGAGCGCGTGCGCGAGGAGGCCGGCGGACCCGCGGGCGTCGACGAGGTGGCGGCGGCCGTCGCCCGGATCGTGAGCGGGTGGCGCGCCGGGGCGCTGCGCGGCGCGCGGATCGTGGGGATCGGCGTGGCCGTGCCCGGTCTCGTCCGCGCGGCGGACGGGATGGTCCGGCTCGCGCCCCACCTCGGATGGCGGGAGGCCGACGTCGCGGGACGGATCGAGGACGCCACGGGGCTGCCGGTCGCCGTCGGCAACGACGCGTCACTGGGCGCGCGCGCCGAGCGGCTGTTCGGCGCCGCGCGCGACCACGGCGACGTCGTCTACCTGAACGGAGGCCCGTCCGGCATCGGCGGCGGCGTCGTGATGCAGGGCGTCGCAATGGGCGGCGCGGACGGCTACGCGGGGGAGTGGGGCCAGAGCCGCCCGAGCATCACGGAGGCCGCGGACCGCCGGGTGCCTCGCGGCGTCCTGGAAGACGAGGTGAACAGGGCGAGGCTGCTCGACGCGGCCGGCCTCGGCGTCGCCGACGACGAGGCACTCGCCCTCGCGCTCGCCGCGTCGGCCGATCCCGCCGTGGCGGCCGAGATCGCGCGGCAGCGGCGGGTCCTCGCGGCGTCGCTCGCGAACGCCGTCAACGTGCTGAACCCCTCGGTGATCGTGCTGGGCGGCTTCCTCGCCATCCTGCGCGCGCACGATCCGGAGGGCCTGCTCGCGGCGGTGCGGGCGCAGGCGCTCGCGGCGCCCGCCGAGCGCGTCGAGATCCGCGCCGCCGCGCTCGGCGCCGACCGCCTGCTCATCGGCGCCGCCGAGGCCGCGTTCGAGCCCCTCCTGGCCGACCCCCTCGGGTGAGGTGAGCTGCTTCTGGCGAACCGGTCAGCGCGGGACGACGGTGAGCGACCAGGCGGCCGAGGCCGATTCGCCCGGCGCCAGCGTGAACACGCCGTTGCCGGCGATGCCGCGGTCGAACAGGTTGAAGCCGTCGTTGGCGTTCGTCGCGGGCTCGAGCGCGAAGAAGTCCTTGTCCGGCGGTGCGAAGAGGATCCGCTGCGTGTACAGCGGGTCGGCCTCGTGCACGATGTCCAGCGCCTCGTACCGGATCAGCGACGCGCCGTCGTCGGAGAGGCCGGTGAGGTCGTCGTCGATGTGCACGTCGCCCAGGGTGCGCAGCTCGCGGAAGTCGACGCGGGGCTCGACGGGGACGGGGGCGTCGTGCGGGATGCACTCGACGAGCTCGAACATCTCGGCGGCGGGGATGCGCACGCGCACCTCCTCGCCGTCGCCGTCCATGCGGCGCACGAAGTACGGGTGGTGGCCGAAACCGGCCGGCACGGGCTCGTCGGCCTCGTTGCGCAGCAGCGTGTCGACGACGAGCCGGTCGCCGCGCAGCTCGTAGGTGAGCTCGGACGAGAAGCGCCACGGCCACTTCTGCGGGGGGACCCCCTCCGAGTCGAAGCCGAGACGCAGGCGTTCCGGCGTGCGCTCGAGCACCCGCCACGGGTGGTTCATGGCCACGCCGTGCAGGGCGTTGCGGTCCTTCTCGTTGCGGTCCAGCTCCCACGTCACGCCCGCGAACGAGAACAGGCCGCCGGCCACGCGATTGGACCACGGGATCAGCGGATAGCAGGCCGTCGCCGAGGCGGCGGCGGCGCCCGGCTCGGGCGTGGGGCGGAGCACGTCGCGCCACCGGCCGTGGTGCCGCACCTGTCCGAAGGCCACGGATCCGCCCGTCCCGGGCAGGATGCCCACGCGCCAGTGATCGTTCTCCAGCACGTCGATCGGATTCTCGCTCACGTCGATCCCTTCCGGCGCCGGCTGCCCTGCGCGGCCCCGGGGTCCATCCTCGCGCACGGTGCGGCGCCGTGGCTACGCTGAGGCGCATGCCCCGCACCCGGCCGCCGTCGATGAGCGATGTCGCGGCCGCCGCGGGCGTGTCGCATCAGACGGTCTCGCGCGTGCTGAACGGTCATGCGTACGTGCGGCAGGACACGCGCGAGCGGGTGCTCGCGGCGATCGAGACGCTCGGCTACCGCCGCAATCAGGCCGCGCGGGCGCTCGTGACGGCGCGCACCGGCGTGCTGGGCGTCATGACGGCGGGCACCACGCAGTTCGGCATCGCCAGCGCGGTCCTCGCGATCGAGCGCGCCGCGCGCGCGTCCGGCTTCTTCGTGTCGCTCGCCTCGCTCGCCGCGCCCGACTCCGAGGGCGCGGCCCGCGTGCTCGATCGGCTCATGGATCAGGGCGTCGACGGCGTGGTCGTGATCGCGCCGACGCGCGACATCGCGCTCCTGATCGACGGGATCGCGCTGCCCGTGCCCGTCGTCGTGGTGGCCGCGCGCGGCGACGCGCCCGGGGCCGGCGCGGCGCGGTACGTGTCCATCGACCAGCGCGCGGGCGCGGCGGCGGCCACGCGGCACCTGCGCGAGCGGGGCCACGAGCGCATCGCCCACGTGCAGGGCGAGGACGACTGGTTCGACGCGATCGAGCGCGCGGGCGGGTACGCCGACGCCATGCGCTCGGCCGGAGCGCCGCCGCGCATCCTGCGCGCCGGGGGATGGAGCGCGCGGCACGGGCACGCGGTCGGCGTGCGCCTGGCCGACGAGGTGCGCGACGGCGCCGTCACGGCGGTCTTCTGCGCCAACGACTACCTCGCCATCGGCGTGGTCCACGCGCTCGCCGAGGCCGGGCTGCGCGTGCCGGACGACGCCTCCGTCGTGGGCTTCGACGACATCGACGGATCCGCGCACCTCCTGCCGCCGCTCACCACGGTGCGGCAGCCGTTCGCGCGGCTCGCCGACGAGGTGGTGCGGGCCATCGCGGGCGGGGAGGACGGCCGCGGCGCCGTGGCGCCGGAGCTGATCGTCCGGGGCAGCACGGCGCCGCCGCCGGGTGCGGGTTCCGCGCGGCGTGTGTGAGCGCTAACATGTCCGGTGGCCGGCATCGGCGACGGATGCAGACGACGACGGGAAGCGAGCGATGACGCAGCGAACCATCACACCGGCGCGCGAGGCCATCCGGGAGGGACGCGCCTCGCTCGGCATCGAGCTCGGATCCACCCGCATCAAGGCGTGTCTCGTCGATGCCGACGGCCGCACGCTCGCCTCGGGCCACCACGCGTGGGACAACGAGCTGGCCGACGGCCTGTGGACCTATCGGCTCGACGACGCGCGCGCCGGTCTCCGGTCCGCGTACGCGGCGCTCGCGGCGGAGGTCGAGCGGGAGCACGGCGAGCGTCTCGAGCGGCTCGCGGCCGTGGGCGTGTCGGCCATGATGCACGGCTACCTCGCGTTCGACGCCGACGGCGAGCTGCTCGTCCCGTTCCGCACCTGGCGCAACGTCAACACGACGCGAGCGGCCGCGGCCCTCTCCGACGCGCTCGATGTGAACATCCCGCTGCGCTGGTCGATCGCCCACCTGAACCAGGCGGTGCTGGACGGTGAGGAGCACGTGGGGCGCATCGCGCACATCACGACCCTCGCGGGCCACGTGCACGAGCTGCTCACGGGCGAGCGGGTGCTCGGCATCGGCGACGCCTCGGGCATGTTCCCCGTCGATCCCGCGACGGGCGACTACGACGCGGAGCGCATGCGCACGGCCGACGCGCTGCTCGCCGACGCGGGCGCGCCGCACCTGCGGCTGGGCAGCGTGCTGCCGCCCGTGCGCCGCGCGGGGGAGCCGGCCGGCGCGCTCACGGCCGAGGGCGCCGCGCTGCTGGACGCCACCGGCGTGCTGCGCCCCGGCGCCGTCGCCGCGCCGCCCGAGGGCGACGCGGGCACCGGCATGGTCGCGACGAATGCCGTCGCCCCGCGCACGGGCAACGTGAGCGTGGGGACGAGCATCTTCGCGATGGTCGTGCTCGAGCGGCCCCTGGCGGGCCGCCACGCCGACATCGACCTTGTCGCGACGCCCTCGGGCGAGGCCGTGGCCATGGTGCACTGCAACAACGGCGTCAGCGAGCTGGGCGAGTGGGCGGGCGTCTTCCACGAGTTCGCCGGCCGCGTCGGCTCGTCCGCCACGCGAGACGAGGTGTTCGGCGCGCTGCTGGGCGGCGCCCTCGATGCCGGCGCGGACGACGGCATCCTCGCCTACAACCACCTCTCGGGCGAGCCGATCGCCGGGCTCGACGAGGGCCGCCCCATGATCGTGCGCACCCCCGAATCGCGCCTGACGCTGGCCGGCCTCATGCGCGCCCAGGTGCGCGGCGCGTTCGCGACCCTGAGCATGGGCATGCGCACGCTGGCCGGCGAGGGCGTGCGGATCGACGAGATCAGCGCGCACGGCGGCATGTTCCGCACGAAGGGCGCCGCGCAGCGGCTGCTCGCCGCCGCGCTGGGCGCGCCGGTGGCCGTCTCGGACACCGCGGGCGAGGGCGGCGCGTGGGGCATGGCGCTGCTCGCGCGGTACGCCGCCGAGGCCCGCCGCGGCGAGGTGCCGCCGCTGTCCGAGTGGCTCGCCGCCCGCGTGTTCGGCGAGATCGACGCCGTGCGGGTGGAGCCGACCGAGGCGGACCGCACCGACCACGAGGCGTTCCTGTCGCGCTGGGAGGCGGGCCTTTCCGCCGAGCGCGGCGCCGCCGAGGCCATCCGCTGAAGGGAGAGCACATGCCCGCCGTGAACGAGGTGCCCGCAGGGATGCGCGCCGCGGTCGACGCCGCGAAGGAGAGGGTGGCGCGGCTGCACGCCGAGCTCATCCGCTGGGAGCTGGTCGTCTGGACGGCCGGCAACGTCTCCGAGCGGGTCAAGGGCGTGGGCGGCGCCCCCGATCTGCTCGTCATCAAGCCGTCGGGGGTGTCGTACGACGAGCTCGACGCCGACGCCATGGTGGTCACCGACCTCGACGGCGAGCTCGTCGAAGGCGACCGCAGCCCGTCGTCCGACACGGCCGCGCACGCCTACGTGTACGCCCACATGCCGGAGGTGAACGGCGTCGTGCACACGCACTCGACGTACGCGACGGCGTGGGCCGCGCGCGGCGAGGAGATCCCGTGCGTGCTCACGATGATGGGCGACGAGTTCGGCGGACCGATCCCCGTCGGGCCGCTCGCCGTCATCGGCGACGACTCGATCGGCCGCGGCATCGTCGAGACGCTGGCGGGCCACCGGTCCCGGGCCGTCCTGATGCGCAATCACGGTCCCTTCACGATCGGCCGCGATGCGAAGGAGGCGGTGAAGACCGCCGTCCTCCTCGAGGAGGTGGCGCGGACGGTGCACATCTCGCGTCAGCTGGGGGAGCCGATGGCCATCCCGCCGCAGATCGTCGACTCGCTCTTCGACCGCTACCAGAACGTCTACGGCCAGCGCTGAGGCGCCGCGCACACGAAGGAGAATCGCATGACGAAACCCTATGCCGACAAGGAGGTCTGGTTCCTCACGGGGAGCCAGGGCCTGTACGGGGAGGAGACGCTCCGTCAGGTCGCCGAGCAGTCGCGCGAGGTGGCGAGGGTGCTCGACGCGCACGAGGTCGTGCCGGCGCGCATCATCTGGAAGCCGGTCCTCACCGATCCGGCCGCCATCCGCCGGGCCATGCTCGACGCGAACGCCGACGACGCCGTGCTGGGCGTGGTGGCCTGGATGCACACGTTCAGCCCCGCGAAGATGTGGATCGCCGGGCTCGAGGAGCTGCGCAAGCCGCTGCTGCACCTGCACACGCAGGCGAACGTCGCGCTGCCGTGGGACACGATCGACTTCGACTTCATGAACCTGAACCAGGCCGCCCACGGCGACCGCGAGTTCGGGTACATCCAGAGCCGCCTGGGCCTCGCCCGCAAGACGGTGGTCGGGCACGTCAGCGACGAGCGCGTCGCGGGCGAGGTGGCCACGTGGATCCGCGCGGCGGCGGGCCTGGCCGCGGCCCGCGGCATGAAGGTGGCGCGCTTCGGCGACAACATGCGCTTCGTCGCCGTCACCGAGGGCGACAAGACCGAGGCCGAGATCCGCCTGGGCGTGCAGGTGAACACGTGGGGCGTGAACGAGCTCGTCGCGCGCGTTGAGGCCGCCACCGACGCCGAGGTCGACGCGCTCGTGGCCGAGTACGAGCGGCTGTACGACGTGGCCGACGAGCTGAAGCCGGGCGGCGCGCGCCACCAGTCGCTGCGCGACGCGGCGGAGATCGAGGCCGGCCTGCGGGCCTTCCTCACCGAGGGCGGCTTCGACGCGTTCACCGACAGCTTCGAGGACCTCGGCGCCCTGAAGCAGCTGCCGGGCATCGCCGTGCAGCGGCTCATGGCCGAGGGATACGGCTTCGGCGCGGAGGGCGACTGGAAGACCGCGGTGCTCGTGCGCGTCGCCGCCGTCATGGGCGCAGGCCTGCCCGGCGGGGCGAGCCTCATGGAGGACTACACGTACGACCTCACGCCGGGCGAGGAGCTCATCCTCGGCGCGCACATGCTCGAGGTGTCGCCGTCGCTGACGACGACGCGGCCGAGGGCGGAGATCCATCCCCTCGGCATCGGAGGCAAGGACGATCCCGTGCGCCTCGTGTTCACGGCCGACCCGGGCCCCGCGCTCGTCGTCGCCCTCAGCGACATGCGCACGCGCTTCCGCCTCACGGCCAACGTCGTCGAGAACGTCGAGGCGCCCGATCTGCCCAAGCTCCCCGTCGGCCGGGCCGTGTGGCACCCGCAGCCGGATCTGCCCACGAGCGCCGCGTGCTGGATGGCCGCCGGCGCCGCCCACCACACCGTCATGACGACCGCGGTGGGCGTCGACGCGTTCCGCGACTTCGCGCAGATGGCGGGCATCGAGCTGCTCGTCATCGACGAGCACACGACGACGGCCGGCTTCCACAACGAGCTGAAGTGGAACCAGGTCTACCACCACATCGCGGAGGGGCTGTGAGCATGGCGGATGCCGGCGCCAACTGGGCGGGCAACATCGCGTACCGGGCGCGGCGGGTGCTGCGCCCGGGTTCGCTCGACGAGCTGCGCGACGCGCTCGCCGGATCCGAGCGCGTGCGCGTCGTGGGCACGCGCCACTCCTTCAACGACATCGCCGACACCGACGGAGTGCAGGTGTCACTGGAGGGCATGCCCCGCGAGATCGAGCCGCTGGACGGCGGCGTGCGGGTGTCGGCGGGCCTGCGCTACGGCGATATCGCGCCCGTTCTGCACGCGCACGGCAGGGCACTGGCCAACCTCGCCTCGCTGCCGCACATCTCGGTGGCGGGATCGGTGGCCACGGGCACGCACGGGTCCGGCAACGGCCTGCGCAGCCTCGCCGCCGCCGTGCGGGCGCTCACGCTCGTGACGGCCGACGGCCAGATCGTCGAGCTGCGCCGCGGCGATGCCGACTTCCCCGGCGCCGTCGTGTCGCTCGGCGCGCTCGGCGTCGTCACGAGCCTCGAGCTCGACACCGAGCCGGCGTACGAGGTGGCGCAGCAGGTGTTCGACGGCCCCCGTTGGGACGACGTCCTCGCGCGATTCGACGAGGTCACCGCGCTGGGCGACAGCGTGAGCGTGTTCACGACGTGGGCGGATCCGGACGTCGCGCGGCAGCTGTGGGTGAAGCGGCGCGTGCCCTCGGGCGGCCTCGCGCCGATCGAGGGCGAGGTGCCGGCGGCGGTGGGAGCCGTGCCCGCCGACGGGCCGCGGCACCCCGTCCCGGGAGCCGACGCCGCGGCGTGCAGTACCCAGGGCGGCGTGCCCGGCGCCTGGTTCGAGCGCCTGCCGCACTTCCGCCTCGAGTTCACGCCCTCGGCCGGCGACGAGCTGCAGAGCGAGTACCTCGTGGCGCGCGAGCAGGCGGTCGCCGCGATCGAGGCGCTGCGCGGCATCGCCCCGACGGTCGCGCCCGCGCTGCACGTGTGCGAGGTGCGCACGGTGGCGGGCGACGACCTGTGGCTGAGCCCGTCGGGCGGGCGCGATTCCGTGGCGCTGCACTTCACGTGGCGCAGCGACGAGGCCGCGGCCCGGCGCGCCGTGGCGGCGGTCGAGGGCGCGCTGGTTCCGTTCGACGCGCGACCGCACTGGGGCAAGATCTTCGGCACGGATCCGGCCGACATCGCCCGCCGCTACCCGCGCTGGCAGGACTTCCGCGCGCTGCGCGAGCGGATGGATCCGCGGGGCGTCTTCCGCAACGGCTTCCTGGAGCGACTCGGGCTCTGAGTCGCGCGCGCCCTCGGGCGCGGCGCCCTCACCCGCGGCGCAGCCAGCCGCGGGCGTGGAGGTAGCGCAGGAACTCGTACTTCTCGCGGATGAGCCCGGCGAACTGGTTGCGGGTGTCGGGGATGAACAGGAACGTCGCGCGCGAGCGGCGCAGCGTCCAGCCGTTCAGGTGCGCGGCGACGTAGCTGAGCCAGACGTCCTCGACGAAGCGGAAGCGATCGGGGCACGCGAACAGCCGCTCGTCGAGGAACACCGCGGTGTCGATGATCATGCCGCACGTGCCGAGGTACTGCGCCCGGTGCCCGCGGCGCACCGGCAGGCGCAGCCAGTAGTGCGGCGGCAGAGGGAAGCGGTAGGCCCACCAGCCGCTCGCGCTGCGGGGCCGCGCCTCGGCGTGCAGCGTGGCGATCGCCCGCGGGCCGAACAGCTGATCGTCGTCGACGAACACGACGTAGGGGTGGGCGGGCGCGAGCTCGCGCGCCAGGTGGAAGCGGCCGAAGCCGCCGATGTTCTCGTCGTGGTGGTGGAACCGCACGGTCAGCGGGCTCGCCTCCGCCGCGCGCTCCAGCTCGCCCGCGATGGCCGGATTGTTGTTCCACACGTGCAGCTCGACGCGGACCCCCGTCTGCGCCTCGAGCGCGCGCAGCGTGCGGGGGAAGTACTCCGGGCGACGCCACGTGCACATGACGACGGGGACGGTGGGGACCGAGTCGCTCACGGTCGCGAGGATAGCGGGGCGGATCGGGAGGGCGGATCAGCGCAACGGCGCGCGCTGGGCGATGCGGGTGACGATCTCGCTCGTGGAGTGCGCGGGGATGAAGTCGAGGATCCGCACCGTTCCGCCGTACGCCCGCACGACGGCGGTCTCCTCGAGCATCTCGGGCACGTAGTCGCCGCCCTTCGCGTAGATGTCGGGCCGCAGCTCGGCCAGCAGCGCCGAGGGCGAGTCCTCGCGGAAGACGGTGACGTAGTCCACGCTCTCGAGCGCGTCGAGCACGCGCGCCCGGTCCTCCACGGGGGTGACCGGGCGGCCGGGTCCCTTGAGTCGGCGCACCGACGCGTCGTCGTTGAGCGCCACCACGAGCACGTCGCCGAGCTCCTTGGCCTGCCGCAGATGCGCGGTGTGGCCCAGGTGCAGCAGGTCGAAGCAGCCGTTCGTGAAGACCACGGTGCGGCCGCGCTCTCGCTCGCGCGCGAGGGCGGCGCGCAGGGCGTCGTGGTCGAGCGTGCCCGGCACCCCGGTGGCGGGCGTGTGCACGTCCGCCAGCGCGCACACGGCGGTGCCGGGGCGCGAGACGACGACGTCGGCGGCCCGCTGGGCGAAGTCGGCGGCCTCGGCGGGCGCGGCGCCCACGGCCAGCGCGACGGCCGCGGCCGCCACGAACGTGTCGCCCGCCCCCGCGGCCTGGTGCTCGGGCGCGGGGCGGGCGCGGGTGCGGTGCGTCGCCGCCCCGGTCCCGCCGGCCCCGCGCTCGAGCAGCACGGTGCCGTCGCGATCCAGCGTCACGATCGCGCGCTCGGCGCCCGCCGCGTCGAGCACCTCGGTCGCCGCGGCGGCCACGTCCTCGGCGCGCGCCGGCCCCTCGGGCAGGGCCCGCCCCAGCAGCGCCGCCGTCTCAGCCGCGTTGGGGGTGACGAGGTCGGGCCGCAGCGGGGCCCAGCGCGCGATGTCGTGCGCGTCGACGACGATCCGGGCCCGCGGGCGCCGCTCGGCCAGCCGCCGCGCGAGCTCGTCTCCCAGCAGCCCGCCGTCGTAGTCGCAGACGACGAGCGTCTCGTCGGGCTCCGGCGCGATCGCGGCCAGCAGCCGGTCGGTGTCCGCCCGCGCCGGGCGGGCGCGGTCCACGCGCACGAGGATCTGGTCGTCGCCGACCACGCGCGTCTTGCACGCCGTCGGCCGGCCGCCGTCGACGAGGAGCCCGGCCGTGTCGACGCCCGCCGCCGCGAGCCGATCCCGCAGGGCCGCGCCCTCCGCATCGTCGCCGACCTCGGCCACGACGCGCACGCGCGCCCCGAGGGCGGCGAGATTGGCCGCCGTGTTGCCTGCCCCGCCGGGGCAGTCCACCTGCTCGGCCTCCTGCACCACCGGCACGGGCGCCTCGCGGCTGAGCCGCCGGACCCCGCCGCGCAGCCAGCGGTCCAGGATGACGTCGCCCACCACGAGCACCCGTGGCGCCGCGGCGCCGACGTGGCGGACGATCCCGCTGAAGTCCCTCATGCCCACTCCCGTACCCGATCCGCCCGCCCCCTACACGTCTGCGCCGCGATCCCTTGCCGGCGCGAGGACCGCTTCGGAACGTTTGCGCGCGGGCGCCGCGGGGAACAGATCGGCAGAGGACACAGACCGACCGCGACAGGGGAGCGCGAGTGAGGACGACGCGGATGCCCGCCGAGGCGCCGCCGGCCGACGGCCGATTCGACGAGGTGCTGAAGATCGCCGTGCTGCGCGGCGGCGGTCTGGGCGACCTGCTGTTCGCCCTGCCGGCGCTGGATGCGCTGGCCGAGGCGTACCCGGAGGCCGAGATCGTGCTGCTGGGCACGCCGATGCACGCCGCGCTGCTGCGCGGCCGGCCCGGCCCGGTCGCGCGCGTGGAGGTGCTCCCGAAGGCCAGGGGGGTGCACGGGGACGACCACGAGGACGACCCGCGCGCCACGGGCGCGTTCATGCGGCGGATGCGGGCGGAGGGCTTCGACCTCGCCTGCCAGATGCACGGCGGCGGGCGGTACTCGAACCCCTTCCTCCTCGCGCTCGGCGCGCGGCACACCGTGGGCACCGCGCCGCCGGACGCCGCGCCGCTCGAGCGCACGCTGCCGTACGTGTACTACCAGCACGAGGTGGTGCGCCGGCTCGAGACGGTCGCGCTCGCCGGGGCGCCGTCCGTGGGCCCCGAGCCGACGCTGGCGGTGACGCCGGCGGAGCGGCGGCGCGGCCGCGAGCTGACGGGCGCGGGACCCGGGCCGCTCGTCGTCATCCACCCCGGGGCGACGGACCCCCGGCGCCGGTGGCCGGCCGAGCGGTTCGCCGACATCGCACTGCGGTGCGCGGCGGACGGCATGCGGGTGGTCCTCGTCGGCGAGGGCGACGACGCCGATCTCGCCGACGCGATCGCCCGGCGCGCGGCCCGCGCCGCGGGGGATTCCGTGCGATCGCTGGCGGGCCGCCTCGCGCTGGGCGAGCTGGCGGGGGTGCTCGCCGTCGCCGACGCGTTCGTGGGCAATGACAGCGGCCCGCGCCACCTCGCGCAGGCGGTGGGCACGCCCACCGCGAGTGTCTACTGGGTGGGGAACCTCATCAACGCGGGCCCGCTCACGCGCGCCTCCCATCGGGTGCAGCTGTCGTGGACCACGCACTGCCCGGTGTGCGGGCGGGACGCGACCCAGGTGGGCTGGACCGCGCCCCGCTGCGAGCACGACGTCTCGTTCGTCGACGACGTGCCCGTCGACGCCGTCTACGACGACGTGCGGGCGCTGCTCGAGGGCGCGCCGGTCACGGCCACGACGGCTCCTCCTCGGGGCACATGACGAGCTCGCGGATCTCCACCCCCGCGGGCTGACGCAGCGCGAACACGATCGCGTCGGCCACGTGCGCGGGGTCGATCAGCGCGGCGTCGGGACCGGGCTTGTACTGCTCGTCGCGCCCGTCGAAGAATCGCGTGCGCATGCCGGCGGGGAACACGGTCGTCACGCCCAGCTGCCCCTTCGTCTCGGCCGCCAGCGAGCGCGAGAAGCCGAGCACGCCGAACTTCGAGGCCGAATAGGCGGTGGCGTCGCCGAACGCGCGCAGCGCGAGCGACGACGCGATCGTGACGACGCGGCCGTGCGAGGCCTTCAGTGCCGGCAGCGCCGCGCGCACGACCGCCGCCGTGCCGAGCAGGTTCACGGCCACGATCCGCTCCCACGCCTCGCCCGGCAGGCCGTCGAGCGGGGCGGGCCGGTCCACGCCGGCGGCGGTGACGACGGCGTCGAGGCCGCCGAAGCGCTCGGCGAGCTCCGCCACGAGCGACTCGGTCGCGCGGGTGTCCGACACGTCGGCCGCGAACGCGTCGGGCACCTCGGCGCCCGACACATCGAGGTCGAGCACGAGCGGGCGCCCTCCGGCGTCGCGCACGGCGCGGGCGACGGCGGCGCCGAGGCCCGAGGCGCCGCCGGTGACGATGACGTTTCCGAGGGTGCGATCAGCGGTCATGATTCTCCTTCGCTTCGGGAGGACGGATGCGGATGGGGGGACGGGGCGATCCGCGTCAGCCGACGCGGGCGAGCGCGCCGGCCAGCCGCGTGGTCGAGCGGCCGGGGTGGTACGGCACCGTGACGGTGCGACCGCCCCACTCGGCGATCACCGCCGTCTCGGGCAGGTCGTCGGCGGCGTAGTCGCCGCCCTTGACCCAGATGTCGGGGCGGATGCGCCGCAGCGCCTCGACGGGCGTGCTCTCGTCGAACACGACGACGGCATCGACGCACTCGAGCGCGAGCAGCAGGTCGCGGCGGTCGGGCTCGGCCATGATGGGGCGCTCCGGCCCCTTGAGGCGCCGCACGGAGTCGTCGCTGTTGAGGCACACGATGAGGCAGTCGCCGAGCGCCCGCGCGGCCGCGAGGGTGCGGGCGTGGCCGGCGTGCAGCAGGTCGAAGCAGCCGCCGGTCGCGACGACGGTGCCGCCGCGCGCCCGCACGGCGGCCGCCGCCGCGAGCGCATCCGACGCGCCGCCCAGCGGCAGGGCCTCGGCGGGCGCATCCAGCGCCGCCACTCCGCCCGCCGCGAGGAAGCGGCCCGCGGCCGTCACGGCG